>JBFWWA010000005.1:0-23500 GCA_050246455.1 Planctomycetaceae bacterium | reverse complement strand
GAGTGCTCGGAAGAAGCCGAGCACGGCCGCCAAGCGCATGAAGTGAGAACGCGCTGATACGCGCATTCAACGGAGTGCAAACCGGCTATGTGTCAACGGCTGTGGAACGGCGTCAGCCGCGCAGCAGCAGAAGGACGACTGCAAGAACGGCAGCGACAAACCCCAGCAGGATGAAAGTGCTCGACCGGCTCGACACGGGACGAGTTTCGCCGTGAATCCAAGTGCCGCAATGCGGGCACTGATCGGCATCGTCGAAGTATGCGTGGCCGCAATGCGGACACTCCGCCGTCATATCGTCGTCGAAATCGCCGTACGACTCGTCGTCGAGTTCATCGTCAGTGTCAAAGTCGCGGTTCGACGCGTCGTCTTCCATCATTTCGACCAGGTCCGAGGATTCTCGCTGAAAATCAGGACTCGAACAACTCGTCCACCACGCGCGCTCCTGTGAGCGAACTGTCGGTGAGCGTTTCGTCGCGTCCGGAATGGTGGAACGTGAGGGCATCGTGATCGAGCCCGAGCTGGTAGAGCACTGTTGCGTGCAGGTCGGCAACGCTGACCGGATCGACTGCCGCCTTATAGCCGACCTCGTCGGTCGCACCGTGAATATGACCCCGTTTGAAACCGCCGCCGGCAAGGAGGAGCGAGAATGCGTTGCGGTTGTGATCGCGGCCGCTTCCATTCTGTGAAACCGGCAGGCGACCGAACTCTCCGGACCAGATCACAATCGTGTCGTCGAGCAGGCCGCGCTGCTTGAGATCTCGAATCAGTCCCGCGGTCGGCAGGTCGGTGTTGCCGCAAATGTCCGTCAGCTCATTCTTGAGATTCGCATGCTGGTCCCAGGGCTGGAACGGCTTGGGATGAATCTGCACGAAACGCACACCGGCTTCGACGAGTTTTCTCGCCGTCAGGCAGCGAAGGCCGTACCGTTCGGTGGCCGGGTTGTCGAGGCCGTACAGATTGCGCGTTGCGGCGGTTTCCTTCGAGATGTCGAGGACATCTGCCGCCGCCAGTTGCATGCGTGCCGCGAGCTCGTAGTTCTGGATGCGCGTTTCGAGAACCGATTCCTCAGGGTGATGCTTCTGGTGCAGCCGGTTGATTCTGGCAAGGAATTCGAGGTTGTCCTGCTGCACCCCGGTCGGCTGCTTGCGGGCCGGCTGCAGGTTGAGGACCGGTGCACCTTCCGCACTGAATTCCGTTCCGCGATAAAGCGCGGGTAGCCAGCCCGAACTCCAGGTGAGTGTACCGCTCGTGTTGTAGCCGGTCGGGTCGCGAAGAACGATGTATGCCGGCAGATTCCGATTGGCAGTGCCGAGAGCATAGCTGATCCAGGAGCCGAATGACGGCCTCCCCTGGAACAGCTTTCCCGTCATGAACATGACGAGCGCTTCGGTATGGTTGTTGTGGCCGGAGTGCATGGAACGCACCAGGCACAGATCGTCCGCGACCGAGCCGATGTGCGGGATAACTTCCGACATTTCCATTCCGCATTCGCCGCGCTGGAAGAAGCGGAAGGGGCTTCCCATCAATGTGTTCTGTTCGCTTCCCTTCTGGAACATTTCGACTTTGATCGAATGTGCCGAGCCGTGATGTTTCTGCAACTCCGGCTTGCGGTCGAACAAATCCATCTGGCTCGGACCGCCGTTCTGCATGAGCAGAATGACGGATTTTGCGCGCCCGGGATGAGCCGGCGCCTTCGGCTTGAGGCTCATTGCCGGATTCGACGGAGCAGACAAGGCCTCACTGCGTGCGAGAAACTGAAGTGCAAGCGAACCGAACCCGAGCCCGGAGAGCTTGAGGAGCTCGCGTCGCGAGATACCGGGAAGCGTGGTGGGATGTGTGCCGGTCATGATTCGGTGGTGGGGGCTTTGCCCTCGATTTCGTTCTTTCATTCCGCGTCGAAACAAATCCGACGGTGGGCAATGCCCACTCTCAATTCGCGGTTCACGTCATTCGACGTGCAGAAACTCATTCGCATTCAGAATCATCTGACAGAAGTTAGCGAGAGCAGTGCGGGCGGCTTCGTCGTCGTTCTTTGATTCCTGCTCGCGGTATCGTTTCGCCTGTCGTGTCATCAGGTCGTGGCCGAGTTGCGCTTCTTCGTCGGTCGGTTTTCTTCCGAACGCGATCTCAAACGCGGCTTCGATTTGTTTTCGCTCGTCACCCGGCCCGAGTTGACGGAGCCGTGCTGCAAATCGCTCGGACTCGTTGAAGACAAACCGGCCGTTGAGAAGCGCGAGCGACTGGGAGACGACCGCCGAGCTCGTTCTTGCCATGCAATTTGTTGCGACGGCGGGCTGGTCGAACACACCCAGTTCCGTGAGCTGATAATTGCGGCGCGCAAAGACGTACAAACTGCGACGGTCGGCGAGCGCCGGCGATGCGACTTTCGAACGATCGATCTCGACGCTGCCGTCGGAGTTGGGTTTCACTGGAATCGGTTCGCCTCCAAGGGTCCGCAGGAGGCCGCCGCTCGTGGCGAGAACGGCATCGCGCACAATTTCCGATTCGATGCGGCGGAGAGGCATTTTCCAGAGCAGATGGTTCTCCGGATCGGGGTGATCCGAAACTTTCGCTTCGGTTAAAGATGCGGTGCGCGATGACTGTCGATACGCCGTCGAGTTCAGAATCAGCCGATGAAGCCGCTTGAGGCTCCACCCCTCGTGAATGAACTCGACGGCAAGCCAGTCGAGCAGCTTCGGATGAGTGGGGGCGACTCCCATCGCGCCGAAATTCTCCGGTGTCGCGACAATTCCCGTACCGAAGTGCTGCTGCCAGACGCGATTGACGATCACTCGAGCGGTGAGCGGATGGTTGGGGCGCGTCAACCACTGCGCGAAGGCGGTGCGATAGCCAGTCGTTCCCCCTTGGGACGGTTGCGGGAGTCGGAACGGGTTCTGCCGGTCGTCCAGGATCGCGATCACTCCGGGTTCGACGGCCGGCCCGGGCGAATTGTGATCTCCGCGTCGCATCAGGTAGTTCGGCGGCGGGGCGCCGACGTCCCAGAGCGCCTGGATCATCCCGTGCGAGCGCTTCGTGGACTTGACCCGAGCCGCCTGCTCATTGAGCTCGTCGCATTGTTTCTTTACGGCGGGATCGAGCGAACTGTCGATCTCCTCGGCTTTCACAGCGAGATGGGCGAATTTCTCCGCGGCCGCTTTCTGTTCGGCGTTTCGTTGATCGGCTGATGTTCCCAGTGCGGCGCGGGCCGCTTTCTTGTCCCCCTCGGCCAGGACTGCGAGTTTCGTCTCCAGAAGTTTCAGCTCAACGTTTTTTCGCAGGGAATTGATATCGGAAGCGATGCGCGCGACTTCACGATCGACCGCAGCGTTGTGCTCGTCGATCGATTTCTTCTGGACCGGTGGAACGTCCGGCAGCAACCGGTCTTTCGAGTGGACCCAGTTCTGTGCGTCGTATGCGGGTGCGAAGATGCCGACGAGTCTGTAATAGTCGGCGTGCGAGATTGGATCAAACTTGTGCGTATGACACTGTGCACAATGAACCGTGAGACCCATCAGATTCCCCGCGACAATCTGCACCGTATCGAAGACGACCTGGTTGCGGATGTCGGCGGTGTTGAGCTCGGGTGCATAAGTGACATCGGCCGCCTGCCGGAGAAAACCCGTGGCAGTGAGCAGTTCAATCGTTTCCTCGCTGTAATGGGCGCTGTTCTGCCGGTCGACAAACTCATCGCCGGCCAGTTGTTCGAGCAGGAAACGATCGTACGGTTTGTCGTCGTTGATGGCTTTGACGACGTAATCGCGATACTTCCAGATTCCCTCGTGCGGCTCGATGATGGTCGCGTCGTTGTCCGTGCCGAGCGAGTCGACATACCCTGCAGCATCCAGCCAGTGCCGTCCCCATCGTTCGCCGTAATGCGGCGACGCGAGAAGCCGATCGACGAGGCGTTCCCACGCGACCGGACTTTCGTCGGCGAGGAAGGCAGCGACTTCTTCCGGCGACGGTGGAAGGCCGATGACATCAAAGCTTGCGCGGCGGATGAGCGTTCGTTTCTCCGCTTCGGGCGAGTACGAAAGCCCCTTCGCTTCCAGCTGCTCGAGCAGAAACGCGTCGACCGGCGTGCGCACGAGTTTCGAAGCTTTTACATCGGGGAGGGCTGGTCGAGCTGGAGCACGGAACGCCCAGGCGCTGCGCGATTCGTCCGTGAGCGGCGGAGAATCTTCAGCTGTCAGGGGGCCCCCTTCGTAATCGGCCTTCGCTCCGCGATCGATCCACTTGCGAACGATCTCGATGTGCTGCGTTGTCGGTCGAGCCTCTCCCTTCGGCGGCATGGAACCGTCGGTAAGCTTCCGGATCAGAAGGCTTTCGGCAGACTTCCCGCGAACGAGTGCCGCGCCGCGCTTTCCACCGGCGAGCGCCAGGGGAAGTGTGCGAAGATCGAGTTCGGCCTTTCGCGCTTCGCCGCCGTGGCACTTCCAGCAATACGCCTGAAAAATCGGGACGATGTCCCGTTCGAAGAGGATCGGCGGCTCATCCGCATGGGAGGGGGAGGCGATGGACAGGCAGATCAACACGGCCGCCGGGAGGAGAAACACGCGGCGATTGCGTGAGTTTTTGGGCAATCGTCGAGTTTCCGCCATGCGATTCGTCCGCTGGGAGATTGTGACCGCCAGCTCGAAAGCATCCACACAGCAGCATACCCCCATGCGATTGCCGTTCTCAAGTGCGGAGCGGCGAATGCCGTGCGATTTCCCGGTAGCCGTAGAACGCCTCGCTTCTCGGGAACTCGATTCGCTTCTTTTCCCGGATCCGGCGACGCGATAAACTGTGAGCCGGCGAGCGCGCGACTCGACGGAATGAGTTCGGTGACGAGCCGCATACCTGATCGGGTTTGCACAACCAGGACCGTGGGGGAGGCGGGGCGATGGCGGAGCGGAGGTTCATCCTGGAGATCAAGGACGGAGTCCATGAAAGGACAGTCCAGAGCATCGGCCGGAAGCTGCTCGCACTCAATAGTTCGGAAGTTCATTCCGGTGCGCGTGCGATGGAATCAGTGCTGCACGATCTGCTGCAGGGAATTCGGGACAAAGTGCTCCTGAGCACTCCCCTTGCACCAGCGGCCCTGGAATCTCTGCTCAAGAAAGAGCTGGGAAGCGAATACAAGCAATGCCGCCTGGAATGGCTTGCTGCCGGCTGAAATCCGGCGGATCACCAGCGCGTCTGCACGCGCTCGTTGATTTCTTCCAGCAGCTTCTTGAGCTTCGGCGAACGGCCGGCTCCCAGCGAGAGCAGCTTGAGCAACAACTTGTGCGTACGTGGGTCAGGCTTGATTGCGCCCGATTCCAGGAGCTTGACCGCTTCGCGATCCGCAAGCTCGATCCGAGCCGCGAATTCCCCTTCGGTCATCTTGAGCGTCTTCCGCAACAGCGCGATTTCGGAAGAAGTCATTTTATGCGTGGACATCGGGTCGCTCCGTCGTGATCAACATCACACGACTGGAAGAGTACCTCGAAAGGGGGCAACGTGTCAAAGGGGCTTGCCGACGGGCCGGCTGCCGGTTGCGGACGACCGATTCGGCGGCCAACTCATTTCGCAATACAAAAGAACGCGAACGGTCCTGTGCGAGATGGCTCGAACCTCGTAAACCTCGGCGGCCCGCAACCACTCATTTACGCCTTCAACTCAATTTCCCGCGGCCACTGCTGATAGGCTTCCCAGTAGGTCTTTTTCAACAGGATTTCATCGTCGGATGCGGAAGGTTGGAAGCGGCCGTTGGCATCGACGGCCCGGGAGACAACGACATGCTTTCCGGCCGGCCGGTTACCGAGGTCGATCGAGAAGAATCGCCAGCAGTACTTGGACTTCGGTTCTTTGTCGAGAACGGCTTCGCGCCAAGGGCCGTCGTCAATCTTCACTTCGACTCGCGCGATCTCGGTGCCGTCGCCCCATGCCGCGCCGTATGCTTTGAGCGGGATCATTCCGTTCGCAGTTTCTTTTCGCGTGATACGGGCGACGATCGATTTAAGGTTCATCCGGGTCACGGATGACTCGACGAAGACGACTTCATTGTTCTGCATCTCGCCGCGCACGGTGACATAATCGCGCCCCATAAAGCGCCCCATGTAACGGCGGTCGCGCACTTCGATGCGGTGCAGCCACTTCACGTTGGCAATTCCGTACCATCCCGGGACGATCAATCGAAGCGGTGCGCCATTCCGCTTTTCCAGCGGTTCGCCGTTTCGAGCGTACGCAACAATGATGTTCGGATTCGACGCGTCGTCGACCGACATGCTGCGGCCAAAAGGGACCTCGACCGTCACTTCCCGCGGAGTTCCCTTGCGAAGCGTTTCATTCTGTTTGTCGACGCCGAAGAAGACGATCTCTTTCGCGGAAGGTTTCACTCCGGCCGCTTTGAGAACGGCCGCAAGCGGCACGCCGGTCCATTTGCTGTTATAGACAGCACCGATGAATCCTTTGCCGGCCCCGTTGCCGGAACATTCGAGGGTCATCAGCCGCTCTTCGGCCGGAAGTGCTTTCAGTTCATCGAGCGTGAACGTCTTCGGCTTGTCGACAAGTCCCGTAACTTCGAGACGGAACTTCGCGGGATCAACTTCCGGCTCGTTGTAATGCGAGACGCTGAAAACCTGGTCCTGCGGAGTGATCCAGGAGTCGAGCGTTTCCCAGTCGAGCATGTTCGGCTTGGCGGGGGGCATATCGAGGAACGGGACCAGTTCTTCCTTCGCTTCCTCTCCCGGGAACGCAAACCCCGGGCTGTTCATCGCGGAGAGGAGTGTCGCCAACGCGGCCGATGACACCTTCAGAGCGTCACGGCGGGAAATTGCGGATTCAGACATGATGCGGTCCTCGTTGCGGAGTCGCAGAGAGTTTGTACAAGAGTTGGCCGTGGTGTCGCGGGGGGGCGTCATTTGACGGCTTTGTTGTCCGGCGTCAGTTCCAGATCGATTTTCACGGTTTCACCCGCTTTGAGTTCGACGCGTCGTCCGGTTCGAAGCTCGCCGGCGGGGTGAACCATCTCCAAACGGTATTCGCCCGGTGGGATGTTTGCCAGACGAAATCGCCCGTCTTCCCCAGTCAATTGATAATGGGGATGATCAAATACGAAGATCCAGGCCCGCATCTGACTGTGAAAGACGCAACCGAGCACGATCGGCCTGCGGATTCCCCCGGCGCGTGGGAACGTCTGTACCGTCTCGTCCCCGTGCGAGATCGACACGCTGAATGGGTGCAGGTCACTCGTCGTCGAGATGTTGTGAGTTCCCGAATCGCTGTTCGTGAACCGGACTTTGTCCCCCGCTCGGATTGCGAGTGTCTCCGGCGTAAACAGCACGTCCTTCTGGTCCATGAGCACGATGTCCGGCTTCCCGGGTGGGGCGGACTTGCGCAGCGAGGGAGCATCGAGCGCGACGAGCGCCCCCGACAGCTCTCCCGATTTCGGCTTCACGTAGTACCGGCCGTAACGCCAGAGACGTTTTGCATCGGCCTTGTACGTGATCGTTCCCTCGATCGTGCCGCCAGTCGGCGAAGAAACCTTGGCATCGTCCCCCCGCGCGGATCGGCCGTGAGATTCGACCGCGAGTGCGATGAACAGAAGGAGAACGCTCGCGGCACCGGCGGGAAGAACGTCGGCCCGGTTTTTTCTGCCGGCTGGATTCCGCAGATTCTTTATCGACCACAGAACCATTTCGGTGCCTGCTTCCAGTGGGTTTCGGGAACGAAGCGACCAGTTCCCATGCTTTCGGTCATCACGGGGATTTGCAAGCGGAGCTCGTCGTCGGCGCGATTCGAATGTCGATAACGTGCGGATGGATGATATACTGAGGAACAGCTTTGCCGGTGGGGCCGAGACGTCCTGGCTCCCCCCGGCGAGCGATCATACCGTGGCGGAGATCGCGCTTGCTCTGCGTCGGACGGCTGAAACCCGTAACCTGTGGTCGGCTCTCGCGCCGCGAGCTGTTGCGCGCCGGCGGGCTCGGCGTCCTCGGGCTTTCGCTCGGCGATCTTTTGAAGATGCAGGCCTCGGGTGCCGGAAGTCCGCCTCGCGCGAAGAGCATTATTCTTCTGTGGCTGTGGG
This sequence comes from Planctomycetaceae bacterium, assembly GCA_050246455.1. GTDB lineage: Bacteria > Planctomycetota > Planctomycetia > Planctomycetales > Planctomycetaceae > CAZVJA01. The sequence goes on along the minus strand of JBFWWA010000005.1, from coordinate 15,450 downwards.
GCGGGCCGAGTCATGTCGACACGTTCGACATGAAGCCGAAGGCGCCGATCGAATACCGCGGGCCTTATGCGCCAATCGCCACAAGCGTGCCGGGTATTGAGATTTGCGAGCTGCTCCCCGAGACCAGCCGCCGTGCACACCAGTACTCGATCATTCGGTCACTTTGCCATGAGTCGAATGACCACGGGGTGGCGGGAACCATCGGCCTGACCGGTTCCAGTACCGGAGCCAAGAGCCTCAGCGGGCAGACAATTCCCGGTCAGCTTCTTCCATCGCATGGCTCGGTGGTTTCGCGCGTGCAGGGATTTCGCGCCGAGACTCCAAGATTTGTGACGCTCGGCGGATTCCTCCACCAGGGGCATCTTGCCATCAACGGCGAGGGAGGGGGCTCGGTCGGAACGGTCCACGATCCGTTCCGTCTCGACTACGACCCGGTGCAAGGGGTCCGCATTCCACAATTGCAGCTGGCGGAAGGGGTGACGCCGAACGGCCTCACGGCGAGACGGCAGCTGCTCGATGAATTCGACAAACTCTCTGGACGGATTGAACGATCGCGGACATTCGAGCAGTTCGACGAGTTCTATCGCCGCGCATTCTCGCTGCTCACGTCGCCACAATCGCGACAGATGTTCGATCTCAGCGAAGAGTCCGAAGCGCTTCGTCGCCGCTATGGAAGGTTCCGCTTCGGTCAATGCTGCCTTCTTGCCCGTCGGTTGATCGAAGCGGGGTCGCGCTTCGTGCAGGTCAACTGGAGTTCGCACGTCGAGCCAATCGAAGATACCGGAGACGGCGGCTGGGATATGCACGACCGCTACTTCCAGCAGTACCAGGATCGGCACGCCTGGATGTTCGACCAGTCGTTCAGCGCCTTGCTGGATGATCTCAAAGACCGTGGCCTGCTCGACGAGACGATCGTTGTGGCCGCGGGAGAGTTCGGCCGCACGCCGAAAATTAATGGCAAGGCGGGGCGCGACCACTGGAACGATTGTTATTCCGCGATTGTCGCAGGCGGGGGCCTTCGCGCGGGGCATGTCATTGGTGCGAGTGACAAGCATGGTGAACGCCCCGTCAGTAACAAGTGCACTCCCGCCGATCTGTTCGCAACGGTGCTTGATCAAATCGGTATCGGAACGACGCAGCTCACGACCGCCGGGATTACTCCTCTCGGGCGCACGATCGAGGAACTGCTGTGAGCGGTTCGATGTCTGCTCTCGATTCCTCGCTTGATGAACGCGCGCTCTTCACCCTCTCCCCGTCGGGGAGACGGCAGTGTGAGGGGAAAGTCGAGTATCGGCAACCATCATCGAGCGGCTCAGTCTTGTGGGAAAGCCCCCTCTCCCCTAACCCCTCTCCCGCGGCGGGGCGATGGGGACAACGGTGGCTCCATGCTTTTCTTACGTTGGTTTCGCTGCCGTTTCTCTCGACGGTGCTTTTCGCGCAGGACGTCGATGCATCGATTGAACGTCTCACCAACGATGGACTCTACAAGCAGCGTCCGGCCTGGTCGCCCGATGGGGCGTGGATGACGTTCGCGCGGCATGAAGGGTCGTCGATCTTCCTGTTTCTCCGTTCGGCCGATGGCAAGTCGCTCCGGCGGTTCAACGATCATCACGAGCCCGAGTACGACGCCGTCTGGTCCCCCGACGGCAAGCGGATCGCCTTCTCGTTCGTGAAGACGTCGCCGAACCAGGGAGACGTCGACGTCCACACGATCAATCCCGAGGGGAAGAACGCGGCGCCGTTCGCCATCACCGCCGGAAAGCTTTCGCACGAAGAGTCGCCGAGCTGGTCTCCTGATGCAAAGTTCATCGCGTTCTCATCAACTCGCGACGGCAACCAGGAGATTTACATTGCACCTTCCGATGCAATGGCGACGGAGCCCCGGCGCCTCACAACGGACGCCGCCACCGATGCCCATCCGGCGTGGTCCCCCGACGGAAAATCGATTGCGTTCGCGACCGACCGGTGGGGGGATCTCGAAATTGCGCTCATCGACGTGAAGAGCGGCAACGTCACGCGAATTACAAACAGTCGCGGGCTTGATGACTATCCCGCCTGGTCGCCGGACGGAAAACAACTGGCCTTCACTTCGCATCGCGACAGCAACTTCGAAATCTACCTGATGAATCCGGACGGCTCGTCGCCGCGCAACTTGACCCGGCAACCGGGCATCGATAACTTCGCCGCGTGGCGTGTCGACGGACGGATCACGTTTGTCTCAAACCGCGACGGCCAGTTTGATATTTATCTTCAACGAGTCTCGAGCAAGGAATCACCGCAATGACGAGCGCACTCAAGAATTCTCTGTTCGACCTGAGCGGTCGTGTTGCACTCGTTACGGGGGGAAGCAAAGGGCTCGGCAAGGCAATGGCACGCGGGTTCGCCGAAGCAGGGGCCGATGTCGTCATTTCGAGCCGGCACGAAGATGAGCTGAAGGCCGCACGCGATGAAATCCGGGACGGGCTCGAGGTCCGCGTTGCGTACTTTGTCGCCGATATGACGAACCGCGCCGAAGTCGCGAAGCTCGCGGAGAACGCGACAAAGGAAATGGGACGCGTCGATATTCTTGTCAACAACGCCGGTTCGAACGTCCCCGAAAACATCGATCAGGTGACCGACGCGAACTGGGACCGAATCATCGAGCTCAATCTGACCTCCTGCATGGCGATGACGCGCGCGCTCGTGCCTCAGATGAAAGAGCGGCAGTGGGGACGGGTCATCCACATTTCGTCGATCATGGGACTCGCGTCGAAGACCGGTCGCAATTCGTATTCTGCAACGAAGGCGGCTCTCATCGGCATGGCGCGCGCGAGCGCCCTCGAACTCGGGCCGTTTGGCATTACCGTCAACTGTCTCGCTCCGGGGCCGTTCCTCACCGATCTTCCCGGCAGCCTCCTCTCAGCGGAGGAGAAATCGTGGTTCGCAAAACGGACCGCCGTTGGCCGCTGGGGAGATCCGCGCGAGCTTGCCGGTCCCGCACTGATGCTGGCGAGTGACGCCGGCAGCTATGTCACCGGCCAGACCCTGGTTGTCGACGGCGGCACCCTCTGCATGACGTTCTGAACCGGGCTCTGCTCCGCTTATTCCTCCGTGGGCTTTCGAGCGAGTTTCGTAGCGCGCTGCTCATGACTTCGGTTTCTGACTTCCGTCCGACGAATTTCTTGACGGCCAACGCATCAGTGCTTTAGAATGCGTTGGTCGTTGCCCGCCAGAGCGGCCCCCCCGCGTCCGCCTGTTCCGCACTCACAGGAGATGGTCCGATGCTTCGGATTCTCGGCCAGAAGGCCCGGATGTGCGACGGCATCTCTCGGCGCGATCTGATGCAGGTCGGTGCGCTTTCACTCTTCGGCGGGATGACATTGCCGCGATTGCTCCAGGCGGCCGCTTCGCCAACGCCGAACACTCCGCCGCGCGGCAGCGCGAAATCGGTCATTCTGTTCAACCTGCTTGGTGGCCCCAGCCATCAGGACATGTTCGACATGAAGCCCCTGGCTCCTCCCGAAATTCGGGGAGAGTTCCAGCCAATCGATACATCACTTCCCGGACTGCAGATCTGCGAGCATCTGCCGGAGACCGCGAAGCTGATGCACAAGGCGTGCGTCGTCCGGACGGTGACGCATGGCTACAACGCACACAATCCGCTGGCTGTTCTAACCGGATTCGCCGGTGGCAATCCGCAGCAGCTGACCGCCGATCCGACCGATCCGCCCGATATCGGCGCGATCTGCCAATACCTCGGCATGGGACCGAAGGATTTGCCGGGTGCCGTCTGCATGCCATGCTATCCCGGCTCGGGTGAAGCGGTGAACTACCCCGGTATACGTCGCCCCGGCCCTTACGGCGGATGGCTCGGCAGCCAGTACGATCCTCTCTTCACGCTCTGCGATCCGACGTTTGAACGGAAGCCGTCCCGTCCCCACTACGATCCGGTGATGGCGATCGGCGAGCCGCGATTGCCGACGCTCGACATGCTGCCTGCAATGACGGCGAACCGTCTCGATCGGCGGCGCAGTGTGCTGACGCAGCTCGATGAGAAGTTCGACCACGCTTACAAATCGAAAGCCGTTGATCGACTGAGCGATTTTCAGGCAAAGGCGTTCGGCATGCTCTGCGCGCCGGCAACACGCGATGCATTCGACCTCACGAAGGAAACTCCGGAAACGCGCGCCCGATATGGCAAGAGCTTGAGCGGGCAATGCCTCCTCACGGCCCGTCGGCTCGTTGAGGCGGGGGTGCCGTTCATCAGCGTGCACACCGAAATCTTCGGCAACAACGGCCACGCGTACGACATGCACGAAAACAACTTCGGCATGCTCAAGAATCATAACCTGCCGATTCTCGACCAGGTCTATTCGGCGCTCATTCGGGATCTTGAAGAGCGCGGCCTGCTTGATTCGACGCTCGTCGTCGTGATGGGAGAAATGGGCCGCGCACCGCGCGTGAATCGACTCGCGGGTCGCGACCATTGGCCGCAGTGCGGCTTCAGCCTGATGACCGGCGGCGGCATCCGTCCCGGCACGGTTTTCGGCACGACCGACAAGCAGGCCGCCTGGCCGACGAGTTTTCCGGTTTCACCCGGCGATGTCGTCGCGACGATCTACCACTGCCTCGGGATCGACCCGCACCTGATGGTCCCCGACCGCACCGGCCGCCCGATCGCCATCGCCCACGGCGGCGAAGCGATCCGCGACATCATCGCATGATGAACCGGCTTGATTCAGGCATTCCCGCGAATGCCCGAATCACGCTGATTTGGAGCACAGACATTCCTGTCTGTGCATCGACAGCGAGGGAGCGTCGGCGATACGATTTCCCCAGACTGCTTGCACCTGTACCCATCCCTTTAATGAACGGACTTTCTTCGTGCCATCCGACCGTGAGCTGTACCTCGCGCATCTGCTGAACATCTTCGGCGAGGAAGATGAGATTCACGAGGTTGATGCCGCCGATGGCGGAGAGCCGATCCAGATTTTTGTCTACAAAGACATTCCCGAAGAAGGAATGATTACCGGAGTCACGTATGGGTTGAGCCTTGTTGCGCATCCTGACTGGACAGCGAGCAGGCCGGAAATGATTGTTTCGGTCGAGTCGACGCACATCGAGTGGGCCACCGCAGCGGCGGCGTTCGTGGCGGAGTTTCGCGGGACGAAAGCGTTTCGGTTCGGCGACTTGTTCACGACGGACGTGCCGCTCGCGCCCGACACGAAGATGTCGGGATTCCTGGTCTTTGCCCAGAGCATCCTCGACGACGATTATGGCACGGTGCAGCTGTCGGACTACCCGGTGCACTTCTCCGAGTTTTATCCGATCTATCCGGAAGAGGTCGCCGTCTACGAGCGCATCGGCTTCGAAGCCTTCTGGGACCACGATAATTTCGATATGTACGCCATCGCGCGCCAGCCGGTGCAGGACTGATGGTCGGGTTTGAAACCCCGGCGAAACGGGATGTGGCCCCAGGGGGAACCGGCTCTTTGAAGTTATCTGGAGTAGATTCTGCGAGTGTGTATTCCGCGCAAAAAAAGACGCCGCACAACATTGCGGCGTCTCAAATTGCCCGGCTAGGATTCGAACCTAGACTAAGTGAGTCAGAGTCACTCGTGCTACCGTTACACCACCAGGCAGTGGCGAAACCGAGTATCTGTTTCCGGCGTCGGAAACGGGGCGCTCCCGGTGCTGGATCGCCAGTATAGGAATTGCCGCGAAATTCGCCAAGCCATCGGGAACGACGGAATTCATCGTAGTTTTCGTCGCTGGTCGAATCGTTTCGACGGCTGAAATCAACCTCCGAGTGCGGCCGACTGGTCAGTCGGGGAAATCGATTCGCACTTCGTCGAGCAGCACGTATCCTTCCGGAAGCCGGCTTCGCCAGACCGGGTAATCGCGTTCAGGACGCAGACGGTGCGGGTCGCCATCGAGCGGACCCATCGGTGCGATGTCGAGCGGATAGAGCACGAGCAGGATGTCGACGTTTACGTCAGCGAGCACCGTTTTCAGCGGATTGCTGCCGTAGAAGTCGACGCGGTCGTGTCGAGAGCCGAGACAGGTCCAGGCGGTTTCGTCGGGCGTGCAGACGACCGTCTGCTCACTCCACTCCTCGGTAATCTGGAAGGGCTGACCCGTCAGCAGCCAGCCGGTGCAGATGTTGTTGTGAATTCCCTGGCAGAGGAGATGCAGTTTCGCACCGCGGTCCAGAAGCTCTCCCTTGAGTCGAAGAGTCACACGCGCGTTCGTGAAGTTCGTGCCGAAGCCATCGGCGATGTAGCGGTTATGTCCCGCGACTTCACGCTGCCTCTCGCCCGGCGCACCGCGCGTCAGCAGCATGTAGAGAAGATTCAAATACCCGGCGCCCGGGGGCGCATGATTGTAGTCGATCCACCAGGGACTGCGTGTGACCGCGCAGCTCTCGCGGATCTCGAGAGGTTTCGGACCGAGGGCATTGTCGATAAAGCCGAACCAGCCCCCGGGTCCGTCGTCGAAAGTTTCGCGATACGTGCGCATGCAATTCTGCTTCCTGTCTGGAAGTCCCATCAAACGTCAGTTCGAGTGGCCGGGGCAAAGGCTTTGCGTGCCCCGGGGCGTTACCACACGCTGCTTAAAGGGCGTTCCAGAAAATGATCGACTTCAGTTCGGCCGTTCGAAATGAACGAGCCAGTCTTCGTTGAACTCGACGTGCTTGATGGAGTAACGCCGATAGGTATAAGTCACGTGAATCTTCTTGTCGGCCGTCTGGATGGCGCAGGGATAGGAGTATTCGCCCGGATTGGATTCCAGTTGCAGCGGCGTTTCCCAGGAGCGTCCCTCGTCGATCGAACGTGCGATACTGAGGGGTGTCCGCATTCGGTCCGAGTCGTTAAAGACCACGACCAGGTTTCCGCTCGCAAGTTTCGTCATGGTGATTCCGGAATCGGGATTGCGGAGCGTCGATTCCGTCGCTTCGCTCCAGGTTTCCCCCCCGTCCGACGATTCGATCTGCGTGAGCCGCGGCGCCTTTCGCATGAGCGCGAAGAGCGTTCCATCTTTCCGTTCGACGACAGCGGGCTGGCTGCCGCCGGCCGTAAAGCCTCCTTTTCGCCACTGCGTGCCGAGCGCCGACCCGATTAGAAATGTTGAACCCTCGACGCCCCCCTCGGCTCCTTCCACGGGCAGCACGAGGTCGCCGTTGGCGCGACGTACGGGCGGATTGCGCGGAACTCCGCGGATGTCGGCCTGGAGAAACTCGGCGTCGGGCGTCCAGGTGATTCCATGGTCGCCCGAAGTGCGAAACATCAGGCGGCACTCGTTCCAGCCTTGTCCGCGACCAATCGGACGCGTGCTCTCCATGCGGGACCAGACGATCCAGACACGCTTTTCACCATCGACGAAAACGACACCGTTTCCCGGAAGCGGCTTCGGCCCGCGGATGAGCACCTGTGGCGCTTCCCATGCTCGCTGGCCTTTGAGCCGTCGTGCGAGGAAAAGGGCTTGATCGTCCGCCGATTCATAGCTGCCGCCGTACCAGAGGCAAAGAAGATCGCCGTTCCCGGCTTCTGCGATTGTCGAGCAGTGATACACAACGGCTTCGGGAATACGCTCGAAGACGAGCTCGGACGAATATGAAAGTGATCCGAAGGGGCTCATTTGCTGGCGGGGCTGGCCCGGTTGATCGATCGGTGTCGGAGCGACATCGACTCGCGACTCGCTTCGCGGAGCCGTCTTGCTCATCACAGCCGCATCGAACGCGAGCCGTCCGGATTCCGATTCCAACCCCCCGCGGTGAATGAGTTTTCCCCTGTCGTCGAGCAAGGCAACCGATGGGATGGTTTTGATTCCAAGACGTTTCGCCGTCGTTCCCTCGGGATCGCGATAGATCGTGAAAATCGATCCCTGCGTTCGGGCAAAAGCGCCGAGCTCATCGGCTGATTCGACAGAATTCGAGCAGACTCCGATGTAGAGCACTTTGAGACGGCGATGTTTTCGGTAGAGCTGATTGATCTCGGCGATCGACTTTTCGACTGCCTCACTCCGAGCGGAAAGGAACAGCAGCGCCACGGCCGGCTGCTGACCCGTCGCCTGGACTTTTAATCGCTCGTTACGCACGTCCAGCAGCGAAATTTCGCCCGCCGGCTCCCCCAGTTCAACGGCATCCGCCTCGTCAACGGGGGTTCCCACGAACATGACTGACAGAAGCAGCAACGTCAAAACTCGGCCGTGCATAGGTGAATCCTGGATCGGTCAATCGCGAATCTTATTGACGAACTTCGCATGCGAAGTTCCCGGTCTTTCGAACCGAAGGTAGCCCCGTCCGTCGCCAAAGTCCACAAGGGGGGAGCGCCACGAACGCGAAGTTCGCACGCGCCTCGCGGTCGGTATTTGCGATCTGACTTGAGAAAAAACGACGAGTCCCCCGCAGAGTTGCTCAAAATCATGTCCGATTGTGCCGATAATTACGGTTGTACGGCCCCAATTGGGAAGTGAGTCCGGGGGGGATGGGCTTTCAGTGGAGCAGGTGCACCGACTGGACAACCAGAGGAGCATGCAAACTTTTCGGAGATTGGCATGCGAAGCTGGTTTTTCGGGAGATCGGCGACCTCTCGCCGCTCGTGGTGGTGTTCACTCTTCATTGTGGGCGTGCTCGTCGCGATGCATGCCGGTTTTCCTCCGGTTCACGCTGAGGAGCCATCCCGTGCAGATTCGGGCCTGGCTGGCATCCCGTTAGCCACACCCGAATTCGCTGCCATCCCGCCGGAGCCTGCGGATCCGGTCGATCAGCCGGGACTGGAACCGGTAGGTGTGCCGTCCGGGGATGTTCCCGCCCAGGAAGTCGCCTACCCTGCGAGTGTCTTTGAGGAACTCGCCCAGCGCGTCGAGGCGCTTGAAGCGAAAGAGAAGGGCGCGAAGGACCGCGACGAGAAAAAGCCCGACGACGGGTGGCTTGATCTGTCGACCGAGAAATGGACGGTCAAGCTCGGCGGCCACGTCCAGATGGATTACATCAACTGGGCGAACGCTGATCCGGCGATCGAAGGGGAGCGGGATTACTTCGAATTCCGCCGTCTGCGACTCGTTGCGGACGGAACGGGATACGGAGTCTACGACTTTCGACTGCAGTTTACGCTCGAACCGGAGGCCTTCGGAGAAAACCCCCAGGGAAGCGACGTGTCTCCTGACGTCAAAGACGCCTACTTCAGTTTGAATGAAATTCCGTATGTCGGCCGCTGGCGCATCGGGAACTTCTTCGTTCCGTTCAGCCTCGAGCAGGTGACGAACGATACGAATAACATCTTCATTGAGCGTTCTATCCCATCACAGGGGATCTTCACCGCCGACCGCGAGGTCGGTATGGCGATTTACAACTGCACTGACGACAAGAACTTCACCTGGTCATTCGGTACCTTCTTCGACAGCATCAGCGAAGGTCTTAAGGAGCGGATCGACGACAACCAGGGGATGCGGGTCAGCGGCCGCGTCACCTGGCTGCCGTATTACGATGAGCCCTCGAATGGTCGTTACCTGATTCATACGGGTGCGGGATTCATCTACACCGACGACCAGGATGGCCGCGTCCGTTTCCGCGCTCGACCGCAGATTCACGAGGGACCGCGCCTCATCGACAGCGGCGCGCTCGACGCCGACAGCTACCTCACGGGCAACGTCGAATTGGCGACGGTCTGGGGCCCATTCTCGGTGCAGAGCGAAGGATTCATCTCAAACGTCAACATGAACGTCGGCGAACGGATCAATGCTTACGGCGCCTACGTCTACTTCAGTTACTTTCTGACGGGTGAAAGCCGCGTCTACGAACGTTTCGGACAGCACGGAGCTCAGTTCGGGCGCAATTCACCATTCAGCAATGTCTTCGCCGTTCCGGGCTGTTGCAGCTGTGGTGCGTGGGAAGTGAAGGCGCGTATTTCCTACTTGGATCTCCAGGAAGTCGATCGCGGTCAGTACAACGACGTTACCGCTGGTTTCAACTGGTACTGGTCGGACCGCGTTCGCTTGATGTTCGACTACATCCATCCGGTGACGAGCGCACAGACGACGTTCGGCGAAACCGAGTCCGACCTCATCGCGACTCGATTCGACTTCAACTGGTAATCGACGTCATCGATTTCATTCATCGGCGTCGTCCGGATCGCGGCAAACGCAAAGAGAGGTGTTTATGGATCGGGTGATTCTGGGGACCGTATTACTGTTCGCTTCGGCCGGGTTGATCGTCGACAGTCTGATCGCCGGCGAAGGATGCTGTGCGCGATGCGGCTGCGTGGCGTCCTGCCAGAAGACCTGCCGGCTTGTGACAGAAGAGAAGAAGGTCGAGGTCGTCTGCTGGGGCTGCAAGTGCGAGGACTTCTGCGTCGGCTGCCATAGCGTTCCCGGCTGCGAGCATCGAGATGACGTCTGCGGAGCATGCGACTTCCCGAAAGGAACGGGGGAAGTCTGCACGAAGCCACACATTTTTGCCTGGACCGAGTGGAAGCCGCCGAGCCGTGCGACCGTCCATACGAAAAAGAAGCTGATGAAGAAAGTGATCACGAAGAAAGTGCCGTCGCACAAATGGGTGGTTGAGGACCTCTGTTCATCTTGCCGCGACGCGGGTCAGTAGTCTGTTTCTTCGGTCTGCGCACAAAAGAACTCGATACCGGCAGGTTGGCCGGTATCGAGTTCGTCGTTTCTATCGATCGAGAATCCGCTAAGCGTGGCGTACGGACATGCGGATATAGATTGCCAGTGCGATGATTGCACCAATCGTCGACATGATAATCCCGCCGGTGTGGAAACCGGGGTCGGTCGGGTCGTAGCCGAAGATCAGAGACGAGATGAACCCGCCGATCACTGACCCGATCAGCCCGAGGATCATCGTCATGAATAAGCCCATCGATTGGCGACCTGGAACGAAGAATCGTGCAAGGGCGCCGGCAATGATTCCCACAACCAACCACCAGATGAACGAAAACATGCGAAGTCCCCTTCTTGCAGGTGTTGAATTCTCCTGGCCGCGGACGATCCACGTTGGCGTTCGCGCGATCAGTCAATGACCGTGGGACGCCGCCAGAGAGAAGCAATTGCTTCGGGCACGGAGAATGGCACGTTACGTGCCAAACCTGGAGATTTGCATTTCATTGGCTGCGGTCTACGGAGCCAGAAGTTTCGCAAAGAGGAAGTCTCGGCCGTGTGCAAACTTGTTATTCGAGAGAACGAGGTGACATTCATGTCCGACTTCGTCCGACTTCTGCTTCAGCCGAAGGCCGTATTCGGGATGATGAATGCCATGCCCGCCGTCCTTGGAGGGTAGTTGCGTGCTGGTGCTGTAGGTCATAAAGAGCGGCGGGTCGTTCTTGTCGACATGATTGTACGGGGAGAATTCGACGTACATCTTGTGATGGTTGTCGTAGTTCTTGAGGGCGGCGGCCATATCCGGCTCACCGACCGACATCCAGATCATGCGATGCTTCAGAACGTTCGGGCCCAGCCAGCCTTCAATCACCTTCGGATCGATCGACGTCTGGCCGGCGTTCGCGAGGGCTGCACAGACGCGCGTCGATTCGCGCAGGACCGGGTCGGCTGAATTCGGATCGGCCAGGTCGTCGTGAAAGAGTAGCCACATGGAAGAGCAGGCGCCGGCACTTCCTCCGGTTACCGCGATGCGATCCTTTCGAATCTTCCATTCGTCCCCCTTCGAACGGAGGAACTGGATCGCTCGAGCGGCATCGTGCACCGGCGCGGGAAGCGGATCGGTCGCGGTGAGCCGGTAGTTGATGGCTGCCACCGAAATCCCTCTGTCGAGAAAGGGCTTCACCGAGCCCTCATCCTGCTTCTTGTCGCCGGCGACCCAGCCCCCGCCGTGGATATACACGAGGAGCGGTCGCGGACCCTCTCCTTCGGCTTTCCAGAAATCCAGGATGTTGCGCGCGTGCGGACCGTAGGAGACGTTCGCCTGCGTCGGAGCGAACGACTTTTCGGCGTCGGCAGCGAACGCAGAGCCGACCGACAACAACGTGCAGAGCGCAATGCCGACTTTCATCGAATTCTCCGATCTCAAAGGATGTTATTCACGGGCAATTCAAAAAGCCTAACCGGGCGGATTTCCAGTTCGCAATGATTCAACGCTCGTCGTCGATGATTTTGAAGCGGATTTCGTACGTCACGCCGAGGTTCCCCTCTTTGGAGACGGTCGTCGCCGAAAGTGTATGTTCGCCGGGGCCGAAGTGAAGCAACGGGCGGAACTTCCCGGCGCGTTCGCCGCGGGGAGAGTAGGGGCGTCCCCAGTCCGACTGCTGCTTCGCCCCATCAATCTGAAAATGAACGCCGTCGACTTCCCCATTCACCTCGGCACACAAACTCAAGTTCTTCGTGCCGATCTTTTGAATGTTGATCACTGCCTCCGCCGGAACGGGATTGAAACCGGCCACAGGCTCGTTGGTGTCCGTGTTGATCAGCATGACGCCGGTGACGGGGGGCGTTGGAGCCGTTGGTCGAAACTTTGCGCGGATCGTTCCGTTTTCGTTTGAAAGTGTCACACGCGTTCGAGCCGCGCGAACATCGTGAACTTTGACTCCCTCCGCTTCCCAGCGATCGAATTCCTGGCCTGAAGGGGGAAGCGGTGCGGAAACGGGAACTGCCGCTCCCGCGCGGTACGTTCCGCTGCGAATTCCTCCATCGACCGTCAGCGAAACGGCGGAGATTTCCTGACTCGTTGTTTCTTTCGATCGTGTCACCAGCGCGACCCAGTCGCGGCCGGGTTTCTTGTCGGGCGATTTTCCGAGTGAGACGATGCCGGGACCGGAAACCGACTTCACTTCGCCACCTTTGAGTTTCCCGCCTCGGCGCGGGTCGAACCATTGCACGTCAAAGTCCTGCGCGAGCTCGCCGAGATCGAGGGAGATGGATTCCCCGGTGGGTGCATAGATGACATATCTCTCGCCCGGCTCGGCGAAGCAATGCCCTTTGCCCGCCGTCAGGAGTACGTCGGCCGGCAGCATCCGTTCGCAGTTGACGTGCAACTCGAAAAACTCCCGGGCAATCCGCGTGAGTTCCCAGAGATGATCGCGGCTTCGGAAGTCTTCGAGGTTGATGTCGTTGTGTGCAAACTTGTAGCCGAACAGCCACTCGACTCCCGCACCCCCCGCCATGAAGTGCGGCCAGAGGTGCGCGGTGCGAAGCTCGTTGTGCTGAAAGTCCTCGAAATCCGGCTTGGCGCCGGTGTCGGCGGGGCCGATTTCATCGAGGGAGACGAACCAGGGCAGGCCGGCGGCTTCAGACCGTTCGAACCACCGCAGAGTTTGTGTGTAAGTGGCGTTCGTCTGCAGTGAAGGCCCATTCAGATCGGCAAAGCCGAGCAGCGGGTTGTACGCGGCATTGTACTGCCCGGGAAACGTGTGCAGCACGATCGGATGGTCGTAAGGATCGATTGCGCGAAGATATGTCGCGAACGATTTACGCTCCTGATCGGTGTTCGTGTTCTCCTCGCCAAGGTTCCAGACGAGTGCGGGATGGTGTCCGAACCGCGCGACCAGCTCGCGGAAATAGAGCCGACGTTCAGGACCGAGTTCTCCCTTGTCGAGCAGCTGGTCGTTCTCCTGTTCCTGGAGAACAACATGCAGCATGATGCCGAGCCGGTCCATGTGACGGAAAACGATCTCCCATTGGTCAAGCTTGCTGCAGTCGAAGCGGAAGCGTTCGCTGTCGCTCGTCCAGGGCCAGACGTCTTTGCCGTCACCGCGGAAGTTCATCGTCAGGAAATAGACGGAATTGACTCCCTTGGCAGCCAGATAGTTGAGCGCGCCGATAATCGCGCGTCCTTTACCGCTGCGCCAGGTCGGGTCACCTTCACGATAGTCGAGCAGGTGCGGCAGGTAGCGGTGCGTCGGCTTCGTGTCGTCAAAGCCTTCGTACGCGAGAAAATTCTCGGGGCTGTCGGCGCCGCTTTTCAGAAAGATCTCGCCGCTGCCGCTGAACTTCGGGTAATGACCCTCTTGATGGCGCAGGAATCCGAGCGATCGAGTTCCGACGGTGGAATCGGCGGCGACGGTGAATTTTCCGGACAAGCCGTCGAGCTCTCCTTTCTCGCCCGTTGGTGCTTCCGCGACGGCGACATTCGTTCCCTGTCGGAACGAAACACTCCACGTCCATTCTCCCGCCGATTCCGGAACAAAGTGAGCCCGCCAGACCGCACCTTCTGTCGCACCGGATTCGGCCGCGTTGCCGTCAGCTGCGAAGTATCCCGGAACGACGATGTTCCGTTCACCTTGCGTGAATGTGACGTCGAGTCGGCAATCGCGGAATGGATTCGGCTCGGCGGACTCGGACGAACCCGCTCCGTTGAATGAGAGCGTCAGCGGTTGAAACTGTTGTCGCGGACCGGTGAGTGCAAACTTTTCATTGTTCTCAGCGGGTTGTGGAGTCGCAGCGGGGCTTCCGGTCTCCGAAGTTTTTACAGCATCCATGGGTGTGCCTGCTGCAACGATCAGTCGGAGTCGCTGGTTGAGAACCGAATCGGGCTTGCCGGCTTCGAGCGGCCCCCAGTCGGCGTTTGCGCCGACGACGACGAGATCGAGACTGGGAATTATCGCGCTGCAGTTGCCGCGGACCCCAAGCGACATGAAGGTATCGGCCGGAGCCGCGGGCCAGGCGGGCGTTTCAGAATGCGAGGGACCGGTCGCATTGAACCACCAGTTGCCGCCGTAAATGCCGGGGCCGTGCTCCGTGAAGTGGTTCGATCCACCGCCATAGCTGCCGATTTTCAGGTAGTCGTTGGTTTCCGCGTCGGAGCTGCCGGGAAGATCCTTCGGGACCTGCGGTCGCATCAGATCGTCAACGAGCGACTTCGTGAGTATCTCTTGATCCTTCCATTTCCCGCGATGCCGCCACAGCCACGCGATGCGCGCGAAGTCGCGTACGCTCGCACTCATCCGCCGATTCGTTTCTCGAAACTTGAGTCCGTCTTCGAGTTCAATTGCACCCAGTGCATTCGGGCCGTTCGCGATCGCTGCGGGATCTGCCTGGAAGACTTTGTCGAAAAGAGTCTTCTGGTAGAGTTGAATTGCAAAGTCGTTGTAGGCCCAGGCGGCGCCCGGAGCTTCAGGCCGCGCGTAACCTCCCGTCATGCTTGCGAGATGGCGGAACGTCATCGATCGATCTTTGGGAAGTAGATCCCATCCAAAATCGGCGATCGGCTGATCAAACCCGTTCGCCTTGCCGTCGCGAATGGCAATCATCAGTAGCGTCGAAAGTACCGGCTTGGCGGACGACGCCCAGTCGCTCCGTTCCGATTGCGAGCCCCACTCCTTCACGACGTATCCCGACTTGATGACGCAACCGCGGCCCCCCAGCGCCGCCGCAACACCATCGACCAGGTCGGGGTTCAGGCCGAGCTCAGCAGGCGACTTTCGCGACCATTCCTTCCCGGGAAAGGCCGAGTCGGCAGCGACCGATGTTTGGCCAGCCGTAAGCGAAATGGTGAGTATCAAGGCGAGC
>JBFWWA010000004.1:0-24784 GCA_050246455.1 Planctomycetaceae bacterium | reverse complement strand
CTTTCCGGTGTTCGCCGGTTTTGAAACCTGCACTCCCATCCTGTTATAATCCGCTCCGCGCCGCGGTTTCTCTCGACAGAGGCGGCGTTCGATGGAATCGGTATCGACATTCACCTCCGACGACTTGGCGCGCCGGGCCCGCGGATGAAAAACTACGACAACCTGGCGGACTTCATCGCCGAGCTCGAGGACGACGGCGAGCTCGTGCGCGTCTCGGCGGAAGTCGATCCCGAGCTCGAACTGACGGAAGTGACGCGGCGAATCCTGCAGTCGGCGAGCGACGGACCGGCGATCTTTTTCGAGCATCTCCGCGGCCATTCAATGCCGGTGGTGGTCAATCTGCTCGGCAGTGAACGGCGGATGCTCAAGGCGCTCAGGACCGACTCGTTTGCAAAGGTCGCGGAACGGATCGCATCGCTCATTCAGCCGGAACTGCCGGAAGGGTGGCTTGAAGCGGTCCGTCTCGTCCCGCAACTTTCCCAGTTGACCCGACTCCCTCCCAAGATGGTGCGGACCGCGCTTTGCCAGCAGGTCGTCCGTCTCGGGCGCGACGTCGATCTCACGCAGCTTCCAACGCCGCGTTTCTGGCCCGGGGACGCCGCGCCGACGATCACGATGGGGCAGGTCTACACGAAGAATCCGCGCACCGGCATTCGCGATATCGGCATGCTGACGGTTGAAGTCCGGGATCACAACACGCTGACGATCTGCTGGGACGCGCATCACGATGCGCGGCGCGCGTTCGACGAGTACAAAGCCCAAGGCCAGCAGATGCCGGTCGCCATTGCACTCGGCGGCGATCCGATACTTTCTTACGTGGCCAATGTGCCGCTCCCGGCCAACACCGACGAGTCCCTGCTCGCCGGATTTCTGCGCGGGAGCAACATCGAGCTTGTGAAGTGCCGCTCGGTCGATCTGGAAGTTCCGGCGACAGCGGAAATTGTGATTGAAGGGGTGATCGACACGTCATTGCCGCTCGAAACCGCGGGGCCGATGGCATGTCCGACCGGATTCTACGACGAACCCGAAGAGGTGCCGCTGGTTGCCGTCACCGCGCTCACGCATCGCTCGAATCCGATTTTTCCCGCACGCATCTTTTCGTCGGCACCTTCCGCGTCCGACGACTACTGGATCAGCCGCGCGACGGAACAGGTGTTTCTTCCGTTCGTCCGGTTGTTCATTCCGGAAATTGTCGATCTTCACCAGCCGCGCGCGGGAGTTTCACGGAACCTGGCGTTCGTGAGCATCCGGAAGGAGTATCCGCAGCAGGCGCGGAAGGTGATGCACGCGCTCTGGAGCCTGCCGGCCTTCATGGTTTCGAAGATACTTGTGGTGGTCGATGCCGACATCGACGTGCGCGACGCGGAGCAGGTCTGGTTCCGGGCCGGGGCGAATGCGCATCCGGGGCGCGACGTCGTGATGTGCGAAGGACCGACGCATTTCAGCGATCACGCAGCGCCCGTCCGCGGGCTGGGACACAAGATGGGAATTGATGCGACGCGCAAACTCCCGGGAGAAGGACACTCGCGCTCCTGGCCCGGGGACCTGCAGATGGATTCCGCGACCGTCGAGAACGTCGCCCGCCGCTGGGCCGAGTACGGATTCAAGAGCAAGCAATGAACGTCGATAAATCGGAACAGCGAATCCGGCGGATGTTTGGCGAGATTGCCGCGCGCTACGATTTTCTGAATCATCTGCTTTCCGGCGGCACCGACTTCTACTGGCGGTGGCGAACGGTGCGCGCGGTTCCGCCGCAGGGGACCGCACCAATCCTCGACGTCTGCACCGGGACGGGGGACCTTGCGCTCGCGTACTGGAAAAAGGGGAGCCGGCGCGTGCCGGTTGTCGGGGCGGACTTCACGCATGAGATGCTGACGCTCGCGACTACGAAAGCAGCGCCGCTCGGCGCATCGGAGCCGGGCCCCGACACAACGGTCCGCTTCGTCGAAGCCGATGCCCAGCAGCTGCCGTTTGCCGCTGACCGGTTTCAGATTGTCTCGGTGGCGTTCGGACTGCGAAACGTGACCGATACGCGGCGCGGACTTTCGGAAATGATGCGGGTCTGCGCGCCGGGAGGAAAGGTTGTCGTGCTCGAGTTCGCGATGCCGGGGAACCGGCTGCTGCGCGGAATCTACGGCTGGTACTTCCGCAACGTCCTGCCGAAGATCGGGCAGCTGCTCGCCCGCAACCGGCAGTCCGCCTACAATTATCTTCCCGCTTCGGTTTCGGAGTTTCCGCACGGCGAGGCGCTGGCGGACGTGATGCGCGAGTGCGGGCTGGGGCCGGTCGAATGGCGGCCTCTGACGTTCGGAGTGGCGGCGCTCTACGTCGGCACGAAACCGGCGCAATCCATCGGCACGGACGTGCGGAACGATCGTTCGACAACAACAAGGCCCGCCGATCCATGCGCGATCTCGTCGTAGCAATTACCGGTGCGAGCGGCTCGATTTATGCGCTGCGGCTCGTGGAAGTTCTTCGACGGGCCGGTCGAACGGTGCACCTCACCATCAGCCCCGCAGCCGCGCAGGTGTTTCGACACGAGTGCAACGTCGAGATCCGGCTCGACCGATTCGAGCCGGAACAGTTCTGGCCGGGAACGGCCAACGACTCATCATCCGGGGAAGTCGAGCCGGGGCGTCTCGTCTATCACCACTTCACCGACTTCACGGCAGGTATTGCGAGCGGGTCGTTCAAGACCGGAGGGATGGTGATCTGTCCCTGTTCGATGGGAACGCTGGCGAGTCTTGCGAACGGAATTTCGACGAACCTGATTCACCGTGCAGCGGAGGTGCACATCAAGGAGCGGCGGAAGCTGATTGTTGTGCCGCGCGAGACTCCGCTCAGCAGCATCGCGCTCGGCAACATGAAAACGTTGAGCGATGCCGGCGCGGTGATTCTTCCTGCGATGCCGGGGTTCTATCACAACCCGGAGTCAATTCTCGACCTCGTCGACTTCGTGGTGACGCGCATCTGCGATCAGTTGGACGTGGAAGTGAACCTGTCGCGGCGCTGGGGGAAGTGAGATTCCCGCCGGGCGCGGACGTCGGGGGGAGAGCGCAAAACATCCTGAAATGTGCGCTTACTTCTTGGATTTTTTCCTGGTCGCGGCCTTCTTTTTCGGGGCGGCTTTCTTCTTCGGCGCGGCGGTTTTCTTGGCGGCTGCGGCTGGTGCCGCTTTCTTCGTGGCGCGTTTCGGCGCCGCTTCCGAAGAAGCGGCGGCCTTTGCCCCTCGGCCCCCGCGGCGGCCACCCTTGCTTGCCGCTTTCTTCGCGAGCCAGCCGAGTGCCTGTTCGAGCGTGACGTTATCGACGGTGAGATCCTTCGGAACGGTCGCGTTCACCGAGCCGTGCTTCACGTACGGCCCGTAGTTGCCGTCGAGAATCACGATCGGCTTGCCGTCGTCGGGATGGGCACCGAGTTCGCGGAGCGGCGTCGGCGCAGCGCGCTTCTTTGCCTGCGAGAGCATTTCGAGCGCGGTTTCGAGTCCGACGTTCAGAACGTCAACGGTCTCGCCGTTGTGCTCGAAGGTTCCGTCCTTGTTGAACGACTTGTAGATTCCGTCATGCACGACGTACGGTCCGAACCGGCCGATCCCCGCCTTCACGCTCTTGTGCGTTTCGGGATGTTCACCCAGGTTTCGCGGGAGGTGCAGCAGCTTGAGAGCCGTTTCGAGCGTGACCGACGAGAGCTCGATGTTCTTCGGGATGCCGACGCGCTTCGGCTTCGGCGCGTCGTCTTTCATCTCGCCGCGCTGGATGTACGGGCCGAAGGGACCGTTGCGAATGAAGATCGGCTCGTTCGTATCGGGATCGATCCCGACGGAAGCGGGGCCTTCGGATTTTTCGCGGACCATCCGTTCCGCGTCGGCGTTCGTGATGTCGGCCGGCGCGACATTCTCGGGAATTGAGACCGTCACTTTGTCGCCGTTGGACTGCGCTTCGAAGTACGGGCCGTAACGGCCGACGCGAATCACCGGTTCGAGACCGTCGAGCTGGAGCGTGCACGCGGTGCGCGGGTCGATCGTTTCCTCTTTACTCTTCACCTGTTCGACAAGCCCGTCCGAGCCACGGTAGAAGTCGTTGAGGTAGGGGAGCCGTTCCGCTTCGCCGGTGGCGATGTCGTCGAGCGTCTGCTCCATTTTCGCGGTGAAGCCGAGGTCGACGAGCTTCGGGAAATATTCCTCGAGGAGCTTCGTCACCGCGAGGGCAGTGAAGGTCGGGACGAGCTGGTTGCCCGACTTGCGGACGTAGCCGCGGTCCTGGATGGTGCTGATGATGCTGGCATAGGTACTGGGCCGGCCGATCCCCTCGGCTTCGAGGGTGCGGACGAGCGACGCTTCGGTGAAGCGGGCCGGAGGTTTCGTTTCGTGGCTGACGGCGTCGAGCTTCTCGCAGTCGAGCCGAGCGCCCTGTGTCAGCGGGGGGAGTGCGCTCTCGCGGTTGTCGAGTTCCGCATCGGGATCATCGCTCCCTTCGACGTACGCGCGGAAGAAGCCGGGGAAGTCGACGTGCCGGCCGGTCGCGCGGAACTCCGCCTCGCCCGAGCGAATAGTGACGGTCTGATAGGTGAGGCGCGCCTCGGCCATCTGGGTCGAGACGGTCCGCTTCCAGATGAGCGAGTAAAGGTCGTATTCGCGCCCGGAAAGGCCGAGCTCATCGGCGGTTTTCATCGACGCACCGGCGGGGCGGATGGCTTCGTGCGCTTCCTGCGCGTTCTTCTGTTTCGTGGTGTACTGCCGGGGGGACTCGCTCAAGTATTCGTCGCCGTAGCGTTCCTTGATGGTGCGGCGTGAACCGGTGAGCGCTTCGTTCGACAGATGGACGCTGTCGGTTCGCATGTAGGTGATGATGCCGTCTTCGTAGAGGCGCTGGGCGGTGCGCATCGTATCGCGGGCGCTCATGCGTAACTGGCGGTTTGCTTCCTGCTGCAGCGTGCTGGTGGTGAAGGGAGGATACGGGCGGCGTGTCTCTTTCCGCTGCTCGACTTCCGCCACTTCCCAGGGGCCGTTCTGGATGCGGTCGCGAAGCGCGAAGGCGGCCTCCTGACCGAGCAATAAAACGTCGGCCCCTTCCTTGAGGCGGCCGGTCGACTCGTCGAAATCTTTGCCCGACGCCACGCGCTTGCCGGAGACGGTGGTGAGCGCCGCCTGGAACGCTGCGCCGGACGACGTCTGCAGATCGGCGGTGAGATCCCAGTAGGTTCCGCTGCGGAAGGCGAGCCGTTCGAGCTCGCGCATGACGAGCAGCCGGACCGCGACCGATTGCACGCGGCCGGCGGAAAGCCCGCGCGAGATTTTCTTCCAGAGAAGCGGGCTCAAGGTGTATCCGTAAAGCCGGTCGATGACGCGGCGGGTTTCCTGGGCCTGGACGAGATCCTCGTCGAGCATCCGCGTATTCTGGATCGCTTCTTCAATCGCTTCGGGAGTAATCTCGGAGAAAACCATCCGCTTGACGGGGACTTTCGGCTTGAGGAGCTGGCTCAAATGCCAGCCGATGCTTTCCCCTTCGCGGTCTTCGTCCGTCGCGAGAATGAGCTCAGCGGCGTCCTGCAGCGCGTCCTTGAGCTCTTTGACGACCTTCTTTTTTTCCTTCGGAACGACGTAGAGGGGTTCGAAGTCGGAATCGGTGTTGACCCCCAGCGAGGCCCACGGCTTCTTCTGCTTCTTGATTTCCTCCGGGATCTCGGAGGCGTTGGCGGGGAGGTCGCGCACATGCCCCATGCTCGCGAGCACCTTGTAGTCGCGTCCGAGATAACCGCCGATTTTTTTCGCCTTGGCCGGCGATTCGACGATCACAAGCCCCTTGAGTTTTTTACCCGCCACGAAGTCTTCCTCACGCAAGGTGTGTTGGCCTTGCCTCTGATTACCCGGCAGCTACAATGCCCGAAGATCGAGCACCCCCGGTGTGCGTGTGCACATCACTCCCGTCGATCGGGAGGTGCGCATCTTCCGGGACGCGGACTCGGCAATCCATAAACCAAGCTTCCGTCATCTGTCAAGTGTGGCTTCGCGCAAGACTTGGGCGCGGACGCCGCCAGACTCCAGGAAAAAGCATGAAATCTCCGTTCGCGATCTTTCGCAAACACCAGAAGATTATGATGGTGGTCCTCGTCGGCCTGGCGATGTTCGCCTTCATCGTCATGGACTCGATCCAGATGACCGATCGCTCGGGGAGATCCGGCGGCGCATTCATGGCGATTGCGGCCCTGGCGGGTGCGGCCCTCTTCTGGTCGATGGGGCGGCAATCCGGGAACGGAGCGGTTTATGGCGTCGTCGGCGCGGTCGTCGGGCTGGCCGCCGCGGCCTTCGTGCCGTCGATGTTTGCGCCTCCGGCACCGTACCAGACGGTGATGGGGGACATCGACGACAAGAAGCTTCAGGAGCTTGCCAAGCGGCGCGAAATTGCCAACGGTTTTCTCCGACTGGCCTTCGAAAAGACGATGCCGGAGCAGAACAACCCGTTCCTCGCTCAGTTCTACATGCAGCGGATGCAGGCCTCGATGTTCGGCTTCGGCCGCCCGTTTGAGGAAGATCTCGTTCTCGGATTCCTGCTGAGCCAGGAAGCCGACGAAATGGGAATTCAACTGGGCGACGAAGCGGTCACGAAGTACATCATCCAGGCGACTGATAGAAAACTCGCGCCGTCGGACTTCGCGGAAATCCGCAAGAGTATCGGTGTCAGCGAAACCGACCTGTACAACGCATTCCGCGAAGAGCTGCGGATTCGACTCGCGCACATCCACAGCGTGCCGCGCGAAGTCGTCACTCCCGAGCAGTACTGGGAAGAGTATGAGAAGCTCAGTATCCGGAAAGAGCTCGAAATCGCCGCCGTTCCGGTGAAGGACTTCGTCGGCGAAATCGCCGATCCGGCCGCCGCCGAAGTGGGAGACTACTTCACCAAATTCAGCGGACTGTTCCCGGACGATCCGAACAAGCCGCTTTCGGTTGACGCGTTCGGCCAGCCGCGCCGGGTTCGGGTCGGGTATCTGCAGTCGGAATACGACGAGCAGCTCGAAAGCGAAGTGGCGGCGGTGACCGATGCCGACGTCGAAAAGTACTACAACGACAACAAGGAACGGTATCGCAATCACCGTCCGCTCGATGCTCCGCTCACTCCCCCGGGGTCAGGTTCGGCCGCACCGGCCGTGCCTCTGACGCCTCCGGAACCTCCGGCCCAGCCGGAGCCGCCCGCAGCGAATCCCCCCGCGGAAAAGAGCGAAGGGGAAAAGAAGAGTGAAACGCCCGCCGCACCGGAAACCCAGCCGGAAGCGGAAAAGAAGGGGGATCCGGGTCAGGCATCGAATTCCCCGTCGGATCGCGGACTGATTGCTCAAGGTCCGGCGAGTGCGGCTCTCGAGGGGAACGTCCTCCTCGCGGCTCTGCAGGAAGAAAAGAAGGGGGAAGAGCCGGCGAAGGAAGCACCAAAGGAAGAGCCGGCCAAAGAGGATGCGCCCGCGGCCAAGTCCGAGGAGAAGAGCGAGCCGAAACCGGACGCTCCTTCGGTCCCTGAAGCCCCGGCCGCGCCTGCGGCACCGGCGGCTCCCGAAGCCAAAAAACCGGTCGCTGCGGAACGTCCCCGCCCGGAGTTTCGCCCGCTCGACAACGATCTGAAGGAAGAAATCCGCGAGCAGATTCTGCAGGAACGGGCTCGCGCTGAACAGAAGTCGCGCATTGAAGCGGCGTATCAGTTCATGGCCTCTCTCGAACAGCGTTATTCGAGCGCGCTCAACGATCTGCCGGGCGAACTCACGGTTGAGCAGCGCGTCGCGGAATACACGAAGAGAGTCAACGAAAAGCTTCCCGAACTGAAACAGGAGCTCGAGAAGTACGCCACCGAACACAAACTGAAGTACGTTGAGACCAAGCCGCTTTCGGCCCGCGAACTGTATGAGGCCGAAGAGGAATATCCGATCGGCCGGGCGACGGAGCCGGTCGACAACGAGTTCGCGCGGAACGAACCGACGTCCACAATTGAGACGTTGTTCCGCGCCATGCCGGATCAGCTCCTGGCTCCTGCGATCGCGACCGATGCTTCAAGCAACTGGTACGTCTTCTGGAAAATCGAAGACATTGCGCAGCATGTTCCGAAGCTTGACGACCCCGGAGTCCGGGAGCAGGTGATCGCCGCCTGGAAACTGAACAGCGCGCGGCCGAAGGCCGAGGAGCGGGCCAAGGCGCTTGCCGAACTCATTCGGAAAGCGGAAGGCGGAACGACCGAAGCCCTCAAGGGCCAGACCGTCAACGGCAAGCCGGATGGCCCCGCCGTTTCCGTCATTCCGACGACGCCCGTCAGCTGGCTGCGTGTATCGACCGTTCCTTCGACCGGGATGATGCCGAATCGTCAGCCGGAACTTTCCGAAATTCCTGGCGTCGAGAAGCCCGACAACGATTTCATGAAAACGGTCTTCGAATCGATGAAGGTCGGCGACGTGAACGTCCTGCCGAATGCGGATCGGACGGTGTACTACGTGGTGAAAGTGAAGTCGCGCACGCCGGCCGAGCCGAGCGACATTGCGGCGCATCGCCAGGCATTTCTCCGCGAGGATCTCTTTTCCGGCGGGGGGATGTTCGGCGGAGCGACAACCTACGACTATCTCCTCTCGCCGTCGCAGCAGCAGGCGCGAGCCGCCTGGTTCCAGCAGCTGGAGGCGAAGTACGCACTCCGTCGCAACCCGCGCGGAGGGACCGAAGAGGGTGCTCCGGACGGATCCCAGCGCTCCTGAGGACTTCGAAATCCGTCGCTCCTGAGAAATTTTGTTTGCGATTTCGCCGCAGCCGGTCGCTGTCGGGAGATTCCCGGAAGCGACGCGGCTGCGACTGTTTCGGCAGGAGGTTTTTGCTCTCGCTCGCTGGACATGGCCCAACGAACGTTGGTAAGACAGCGTAAGGCAAATCGGGGGAGGTAACTCTCCGAGAGGCCCGCAGTCCGACCTGAGTACCTGCCCAATTGACCAGCCCGACGAATCGGCGGCCAGCTTCGACCGGCCCCAACGTCGCGACGCCGGACCTTCCGCCCGCGAAGGTGTGAAATTCCACCGGATCGAGCGCTTAATACGGAACTCTCTATGACGAAAGAGAATGCGTCCTCCGGCAAGCCCATGATCGAGGCGGTCGGCTTGAGCAAGTTTTACGGATCCTTCGTCGCCACCGAGAACGTCACGTTCTCGGTTCCGCGCGGCCAGGTCGCAGCGTTTCTCGGGCCCAACGGCGCCGGGAAGTCGACCACGATGAAGCTGCTCACGGGATTTCTCGCGCCGACCGCGGGGGTCGCGCGGATCGGCGGGTATGACGTCGCGACGCACCGCATCGAAGCGAGTCGTCTGCTCGGCTACCTGCCCGAAAACGGCCCGTTGTACAACGAGATGACTCCCGAAAGTCTGCTCAAGTATCTGGGACAGGCGCGCGGCATGTCTCGGGCGGAACTATTGCCGCGGCTCGAGTTCGTCGCCGCGAAGTGCTCCCTGAAGGAGGTCTGGGGGAAAGCGATCGGAAAGCTTTCGCGCGGATACCGTCAGCGCGTCGGGATGGCGCAGGCACTGCTGCACGATCCCGAAGTCCTGATTCTCGACGAGCCGACGAGCGGACTCGATCCCAACCAGGTCTACCAGGCGCGCGAGCTGATCAAGAGCCTGGGTGAGACGAAGACGATCCTGCTTTCAACGCACATTCTTCGCGAAGTGAAAGCGGTCTGCACGCGGGTCGTTCTGGTCAACGAAGGGCGCGTCGTCTTTGACGGCTCGGTCGACGACATGGAAGGGAGCCGGCACGACATGGAGAGCCGCTTCCGCGAGCTGACGGGTGCAGCCGGCTGATCCGAGTTCGCGCACGTCCTCGCGAGCCATTGGCATCGATTCCACGCAACCGCAGCGAACCGATTGAGACAGCATTCAAGAGGTGAATGAGTGGGAACTGCAACCATCGACAGGCCGACCGGATCGACATCCGCGCGGCGAAGTCTTCCGCTATTGAACCGTCACGTCATTTTCGCCGTGTTCCGACGAAATGTGCTGAGTTATTTCTCGGGCGTGCTGGGCTACCTGTTCATTGTCGTGTTCGTGGTCGCGGGAGCGATTCTCGCATTTTCGCCGCAGTTCTTCACGAACAACCTGGCGAACCTCGACCAGCTCAGCGAATGGTATCCGATGCTGCTGCTGTTTCTGGTACCGGCGATCACCATGAGCGCCTGGGCCGATGAGAAGAAGCTCGGCACTGACGAGCTGCTTTTCACCCTGCCGGCATCCGACGTTGAAGTGATGCTCGGAAAATATCTGGCAGTGCTCGCGGTCTATACGGTCGCCCTCCTGTTTTCGGTCACGCACCTCATCGTGCTGGCGTGGATCGGCGACCCCGACTGGGGGCTGATGTTCACGACTTACCTCGGCTACTGGCTGGCCGGAGCAGCTCTGCTGGCGGCGGGGATGTTCGCATCGGTGCTCACGTCGAGCACCACCGTCGCGTTCGTGCTCGGTGCGGCGTTCTGCGCGGTGCCGGTCTTCATCAATCGACTCGCGGCGCTCGTCCCGGAGACCCGTCTCGGAATCTCCGAGTTGCTGAACGGTCTGAGTGTGCGCGAGCAGCTTCGCGATTTCGAGATGGGAATGGTTCCGCCGTCGGGCGTCCTTTATTTCGTTTCGCTCGCGGCGTTCATGCTCTATCTGAATCTGGTATTCATCAGCCGCCGGCACTGGGGGGGTGGGCACCGGGCGAACATGGCCGGGCACTTTCTGGTTCGGGCCATTGCTCTCGCGGCGATTCTGATCGGGGTTAACGTCGTTGTGGCTCGATCCGGTATCCGGAGCGGCGACTTCACGAGCGAGAAGCTTTACAGCCTTTCCGACACGACGCGCGATCTGATCGGGCGGATCGACGAGAAGCGTCCCGTCACGATCCAGGCATTCGTCTCCTCCACCGTGCCGCGGGATTACGTCGCGGTCCGCAAACGTCTCCTCGGCCTGCTCCGGCAGTACGACCAGATCGGCGGGAGCAGTGTCGACGTCCGGTTCGTCGACGTCGAGCCGTTCAGCCAGCAGGCGGACGAAGCGAAGCTCTATGGCATCAATCCGCAGCGCGTCCGTTCCGAACGGGACGGTCGCCGCACGGAAGAGGACGTCTATCTCGGCGCGGTCTTCACCACGAGCTTCGACGAAGTCATCGTGCCGTTCTTCGGAGCCGGTACGCCGATCGAGTACGAGCTGACACGCTCGATCCGCACGGTCTCGAACGAGAAGCGGAAGACGCTCGGCATTCTCCGCACCGATGCGGAAGTGATCGGCGGTTCGCGCGACTGGCAGATCGTCACCGAGCTGAAGCAGCAGTACCAGGTCGAGGAAGTCTCGCCCGATTCCGCGATCGACTCGAAGAGGTTCGACGTGCTGCTGGCCGTTGCGCCGTCGTCGCTGACTGAGCCGCAGATGAAGAACCTTGTCGATTACGTGCAGGCAGGGCATCCGACATTGATCTTTGACGACCCGTACCCGTGGGTCTTCCAGACGGGGCAGGGCGTTTCCAACGCGCCGCGGCTGGCGAAGCCGAACCCGAACGCCCGCTTCGGCGGAATGATGGGGGGGATGAACCAGCAGAGCCCGCCGAAAGCGGACGAAGGAAAAGCGACCTCGCTGCTGAAGGTCCTCGAGATTGACTGGGACAACGGCCAGGTGGTGTGGGACGAGTCGCGGCAGGTGCACCCGGAATACTCGGAATCACTCTACGACGAGTTTCTGTTCATCACTCCGAAGGCGGGGACGAAAGGGGCCTTTTCCCAGACGAGTGAAATCACGAGCGGACTGCAGGAGATGCTCGCAATCTTTTCCGGGAACGTCCGGCCGATTGCGAACAGCCGCGTCAACTTCGAGGCGCTGCTGCAGGCGGGGCGCACCTCCGGCGTGATGGACTGGGATGAATTCACGCAGCCTTCGTTCAACTTCATGGGAGGCTTCCAGCAGACCGCGGCGATCAAGCCGGACCGTCCGCACCGCAAAGGCAACTTCTCGCTGGTTCTCGCGGCGCATCTCACCGCTCCGAAGCCGAACGAGCTTAACGTCGTGTTCGTCGCGGATCTCGACATGATCTCCGACTGGTTCTTCTACGAGCGAAACCGGGGCGAATCGAACCTCAACTTCGACAACGTCACCTTCGTGCTGAATGCGGTCGATGTGCTGGCGGGCGACAATTCGTACCTCAATCTTCGCAAGCGGCGTTCGGAACTGAGAACGCTGCAGGAAGTGGAGGCCCGCACCGCCGAGTTCGTCAGCGAGCGGAACGAACAGCAGCAGAAAGCGGCCGATGAAGCCAAGGACATTCTCGACGCGACGCGCAAGCGGTACGAAACGGAGCGCGAGAAGATCGAAAAGGACACAACGATCGACGAGCAGGAAAAAGCGATCATCATCGAGCGGATGCGGAGCACGGAAGAGCGGAAGCTCGAAGTGACCGGCGCCGAGATCGAGCGCGAGAAACAGCAGAAGATCGACGAGATCAAGGCGCGCACCGAAAGGCAGATCAAGGAAACCGAGTCGAAGATCATGCTTGCCGCGGTCCTGTTTCCTCCGCTGCCGGCTCTTATTCTCGGAGCGATCATGTTCGTGCTTCGTCTCCAGGACGAGCGGAAGAACATCTCGCCCGAGCGAATGCTCCGGAAGCGGAATTGAACGAACGTCCGCTCACGATCCTCGAAATATCCCCAGCGAAGAACTGTTGAAGACAGGTACAGACATCATGCCGGAAAGCCGACGCACCATCGTTTTCGTCGTGCTCGCGGTCCTCTCAGTGGGAGCCGCCACGATCACGCAGTTCCGTTCCCAGCCGAAGGAATCGGCCGAGTACGAGAAGGTCGGAACGGAGTTCTACCCTGAATTCGACGACCCGGCCAAAGCGACAAGCCTCAAGGTCGTGGTCTACAACGAAGAGACGGCGACGGTGAAGCCGTTTACGGTCGAGCAGAAAGAGGGACGCTGGCGGATTCCGTCGCATCACGACTACCCGGCCGACGGCAAGGACCGACTCGCGAAGACGGCGGCGTCCGTCATCGGCATCAAGCGCGACGGCCTGCAGAGCCGCCGCCAGTCCGACCACGCCCGCTACGGTGTTCTCGCTCCCGATAGCGAAGATGTCACCGAGCTCAAGGGACGGGGGCAGCGAATCACGCTCAATGACGGGAACGGCAACCTCCTGGCCGATTACATCATCGGCAAGAAAGTGGAGGGGGGCGAAACCGACCAGTACTACGTGCGCGCTCCGAAGGAACAGGAGACGTACCGTGCGCGCCTGAAGATCGATCTTTCAACAAAATTCTCGGATTGGATCGAGCCCGATCTTCTCAAGCTCGAGCGCGACGATCTCAACGACATCATCGTCGACAAGTATTCGATCGCGGAGCAGGGAGGACAGGTCGCCGTGGTCAACCGCGAGATCAGCGAGCTGACGCGGAAGACGTCGAGCGATCCGTGGCTTCTCAAGGGGCTCACGGACGAGACGCAGGAAGTGAACCCAGACGTTCTGCGCGATATGGTTTCCCACCTCGACGATCTCAAGATTGTCGGCGTGCGGCCGAAACCCCCCGGCATCCGCGCCGATCTCACGCTCGACCCGTCACTCGGGCGCGATCCGCTCGCGGTCCGGGCGCTCCAGGCGGACCTCGAAAGCCGTGGCTTCCTCATCGGCCCGGATCCGAAAAAGAAGGACGGAATTCACCTCTACTCCAACGAAGGGGAAGTGCTCGCGGGAACGACGGAGGGAGTTCGCTACGAGCTTCACTTCGGCGAGATCTTCAGCGGTTCGGAGTTTGAGATCGAAGTCGGATTCGCGGACGGCAACAAAGACGAAAAGAAGCCCGAGGGGGAAGCCGCGAAGTCCGAAGAGAAAAAGGACGAGGCCGGCAAAGCGGACGAGAAGAAGCCGGAGGAGAAGAAGGACGACAAGTCGAAGCGAAGCCGCTATCTTTTCGTCTCGACGTCGTTCGATGAAAAGCTGATCGGCGACGAGCCGGTCAAGCCGACCGAACCGGTGAAGCCGGAGGGAATTGACGACAAGCCGGCTGACGATCCCGCCGCCAAGAAGGAAGAGCCGGCGAACCCCGACGCGAAGAAGGAAGAGGCCAAACCGGACGAGAAGCCGGCGGAGCCCGAAAAGAAAGAAGCCGAGCCCCAGAAGAAAGAGGACGGGCAAGCCAACGTTCGCAGTCTGGACGGAGCGGTCGCACTCGGGCCGGCTTCACGAAACGTCGAAGCGGCTGTGATCCTCGCTGCACTCAACGAAGCGGAGAAGGCCGAACCGGCTGCCGAGAAGGGGGCCGAAGCGGAGAAGAAAGCGGACGAGACGAAACCGGCCGATCCCCCGAAGGCGGAGCCGGCTGGAGACGATGCGCCGAAAGCCGACGCACCGAAGACCGATGCCAAACCCGAAGTGAAGAAGCCCGATCCGAAGGCGGAATACGAGGCGGCCATGGCGCAGTACAAGAAGGATCTCGAGAAGTACGAGAACGACGTCGCCGCACGGAAGACGAAGATTGAAAAGGGAGAGAAGAAGGTCAAGGATCTCAACAAGCGGTTCGGCGCCTGGTACTACGTCATCTCGGCCGAGAGCTTCGAGAACCTCCGGCTCGCTCGCAAAGATCTCCTCCGCGCTAAACCGAAGCCGGGTGAGAACACGAACGGAGCACAACCGAGCGGAGCACCGGGATTTCCGGGAGGTCTTCCTCCCGGCCTGAACATCCCCGGCTCACCGTAGTCGCATACGACCGCCGATGCACCGGAGTTGAGTAGGGTGGGCTCTGCCCACCAGCATCGAGCGAGTTTTTTTTCCCTGGCGCGCATTGGCGATCGTTCAATTGGTGGGCGGAGCCCACCCTACGGAACTCGGAGCACAGACACGAATGTCTGTGCTCCTGGAAACGTGGTCTGTACACCGGGTGGCACAGCGCACCCTGCGAAAAGGTCACAGCTGACAGAGCGGATGGTGTGCCACTGGCGGCGGCTTGGGGCCGCCAGTACCGAATGACCATCACGCCCGATTCTGCCTGTGTCGGTTGACGACGAAACCGCTCCGTCCGTGACGTCACCGGCCGCCGCGCCAGCGCTGTTCGTGCGATGAGCCGCGGCCGGAGTTGATGCCGGGCCACTCGTCGCGCTGCCATGATCCCTGCTTGGGATCGACCCGTTCTCCCGACTGGAATGTCAGCTGGTCGGCCGAGGTCCATTCGTCGATCCACTCTTCCTGATAGAGCGGAATGCCGAGAATTCGCTTCGTGAGCTGGATCATCTGCAGGCAGAAAACGAATCCCGCGCCGGAAACAATCGCAAAGAACGGCAGCAGGATACCGAGCGAGAAAATCTGTTCGGTCCGCGCCCAGATCGGCTTGAAGCCAAGGATGACGATCAGTGTCGCGAGGCTGAGGTACGGCCCGTACGGAATCTCGCGGCCGCGCCGGAACAACCAGCAGGCGGCCACAACCACCAGTGCACACAGCGGCGCAAGGAAGAAGACGATGACCGTTGGCTGCCAGCCGATGAAGCTGCCGATCATCGCCATCAGGACGACATCGCCGAAGCCCATCGCTTCCTGCTTGAGGACCCATTGTCCCATCACGCGGACCGCCATCACGAGCCCGCCGCCGACAATGAGCCCCGCCAGACTCACCGCCAGACCGTGGAGGTGCGGATGCTCGCGGGTCCAGGTCGGGACATACGCCAATTGCGGCATCGACGGCAGCCACTCGGGGCCGATCAATTCGATCGTTCGCAGAATGCCGGGGTCCTGAATCCAGACCGGCACCAGAAACATCTGCCCGAGCACAAGCGCGCCGACCACACCGATGATCATGGCGGGGACGGTCGAGCCGTCAGGGATGATGCGCAGATCGAAGTCGATGAAGGTCGCGACGACGAGTCCTTCGATCAGCACCATGTGGTAGACGTACCGCCAGTTCGCGACGGCGGCAGGGGAGAGCATCCACAAGCCGATGTTTCCGGTCGGGCCGACGTCGGCCCAGAGGCAGCTCTGCTCGAGCGTGGAATAATAGCTCGACGGAACTTCCATCCAGTAGACGAGCACGAACAGAAGTCCGTTCATCAGTTCGATCAGGGGATACCGCATTGCGATCTTCCCCTGACAGTTGAAGCAGCGTCCGCGCCGCATCAGCCAGCCGAGGATGGGGATGTTATCGCGCAAGCGAATGCGATTGCCGCAGCGGGGGCAGGTGGAGGGGGGGCTGTTGAGCCCTCGCAACTGATCGAACAGTTTCTCGTGTAGCGGCATCCGGTAGATGCAGACATTGAGAAAGCTGCCGACGACGGAACCAAGAACGAAAAGGTGGAGAAGTACGATATAGAGAGGGAGGCCCCAGAACGTCACGCCACGCCTCCCTCGCGCATCTGCGGGCCGAGCCGATCGGCGATCAGGTCCACGACGCGGTCAATTTCGAGGCCCGTGGTATCGACGGTCAATGTTGCGGCCTCGCGATAGAGCGGTTCGCGGATTGTGAGGAGCTGTTCGATCTCACTTTGCCCGCCGCTCG
The DNA here is from genome assembly GCA_050246455.1 of Planctomycetaceae bacterium. GTDB lineage: Bacteria > Planctomycetota > Planctomycetia > Planctomycetales > Planctomycetaceae > CAZVJA01. The sequence goes on along the minus strand of JBFWWA010000004.1, from coordinate 8,276 downwards.
TGCTGAGGTTCGGCCGGCGCGCGCTGGTTGAGGGATCTCCGCCGATGCGCGCTGCGAGCACATCGACCGGAGCCTGCAACCAGACGACAGGCCCGGCGGCGCGCATGTCGGCCCGCGTTTCCGCATTGAGAATTGCGCCCCCTCCCGCGGAGAGGACAAGATCGGTCTGGGCCAGAAGTTCGACGAGGGTTTCCCGTTCAAGCCGGCGGAACTCCGGCTCCCCCTGTTTCGCGAAGATTTCACGGATCGTCATCTTCGCGCGGGCTTCAATGACGTCGTCGGCATCGACGGCGCGAAAGCCGAAGCGCGCAGCGAGCCTCGGCGCCACGCTCGACTTTCCGCTCCCGCGATATCCGATGAGAGTAATAACCATGCAAGCTTTCGAAATGAATCTGTCAGGCTCCAGGCAGGCTGACCCGCGGAATTGACGGGGCCCGGGCCTCCACGGTCGACGCTGATCCTCAGTGCCTGACGGCGGAAATTCCGTTGCGCAATGTTTCTCGCATGGAATCGATCGGCGCGGCCTGATTGACGAACCGTTCGTACTGCAGCGCCGCCTGCCGGATGAACATCTCCACGCCGGAAACCGTTCGGCAATTGTGCTGTCGGGCTTCCTTGAGCAGGAGCGTATTCTCCGGATTGTAGATCGTATCAAAGACGAGCATGCCGTCGCGGAACCAGTTCATCGCAAACGGACTCTCGTCGACGTTGGGATGCATTCCGACCGGCGTGCAGTTGACGAGAATATCGGCGTAAACGGCGCCGCGATTCTCCCATTGAATCTGCTGGCAGCCGAGTTTCTCGGCGAGTGCGATGGCGCGGGCGTGAGTCCGGCTGCAGATCGTCACACCGGCTCCCGCCTTTACCAGTCCGAGGCAGATGGCCTTGGCGACGCCTCCGGCTCCGAGCACGAGAACTTTCTTCCCGCTCAGTTCCGCGTCGCGGTTTTCCCCTTCCTGCAGGCCGAGGCGAATGGTGGCGAGCGCCGCTTCGTAGTCGGTGTTCGACGCGGTCCACTGGCCTGTGAAGTCGCGGTAGAGTGTATTCGCAGCGCCGATTTCCTCGACGGCCGCATCGTGACGCGGAATTTCCTCGAGCACCGCTTCCTTGTGCGGAATCGTCACGCTGTAGCCCCGGACGTTCAGCCACTCGAACTCGGCCATCGTCTCCGGAAGCGTCTGCTTCAGCACACGGAACGGGAGGTAAACGGCGTTGATCCCTTCCTTCCGAAAGGTTGCGTTATAGATGAGCGGACTCATGCTATGGGCGATCGGATCTCCGAGTACGCCGTAGACGTCGGTCTCGGCATTGATGCGCTCGTAGTGGTAAAGCTGCCGCATCTGGTCGAATGAAATCTGTCCCGGTGCGAGCTCGCGCTCGCTGCTGAAGCTTGCATATGTGAACGGGGAACCGTACTTGCCGCACAGCACGCGGCTCAAGAGTCCGAGTTCGCCCATGCAGAACCCGACCGTGGGGACCTTCGCGTTCTTCACGAGCTGCAGCATTCGCACCGCGTCCCCCGGCGTGTTCGCCATGGTGACGATCTTCACGATATCGGGGTCGAGCTTGCAGAGCCGCTCGTGGATCTCTTCGAGATCTTCGGGAGTCTCCTCGAAGTTGTGGTTGCTGATGATCCGCTTGGTCGGTCCGTAACGGCGAATCGTGTGTGCGATGTCATCTTCAACGTCGACGTATTCGACTTTGGCGACGATGGCCGCCCGCAGAATGGCGAGGCGCTGCTCTTCCGAGCCGCGCCATCGGCCGCGATCAGCCTGCCTGCGGCAGGTGATGACACATGGGGTGGGACGGTCGGCGAGGAGCCGGGGGAGATCGGGAGCGCGCGACAGCCAGTCGAGACGAAACTCGACGAGTTCCGCGCCACGTTCGGCGAGCGCCTGGTGTTCGAGGATCACCATCTTGTGCCGGGTTCGGCCGATACTCACACAGATCATGTCGAATCAGATTCTTCCGAACTGTCGGTCGAGTTCCGCCCGGCTGAGCACGAGTGCCGTCGGCCGCCCGTGCGGACAATGGTGCGCGTCATCGACGAGATGTCTTTGCGCGATCAAGGCTTCCATCTCTTCGTGGGAAAGCCTCTGGCCCGCCTTCACCGCCGCCTTGCAGGACATCATGTGAAGGAGCCGGTCGAGTATATCACGCCGGGAAGGCTTTTGCCCGGCTCCGCTGATCTGCTCCGCGATATGCCGGACCAGCTCGACCGGGTCCGCCTTGGCGAGCATCGCCGGGTAACCGGTGAGAAGCAGCGTGCCGCCGCCGAACTCGCCGATCCCGAAGCCAAGCTCGGCCAGAACGTCGCGATGTTCTACGAGCAGGGCGGCTTCGGCCGCGGGAAGCTCGACCGTCTCCGGAACCAGCATTCGCTGCGATTCGACCGGCCCGGCCAGGACCCGGTTGCGAAGCTGCTCGTAGAGGACGCGTTCATGCAGTGCATGCTGGTCGATGACGGTGAGCCCTTCGTCCGTTTCGACGACGAGGTAGCAGTCGTGCACCTGCAGGACGCGCGGGGGGCGGAAGTGGGGGACGGCGGGGGAGTGCGCGCCGCCGTCCAGCCGCGTCACTCCGGGTTCGATCGGCACGGATTCGGCGCCGGGCGAAACCTGTGGAGCGCCGAAATCTCCCGGAGGCCGGGAGGGAATTTCCGAGCCGATTGTCGGAAAATGGGGAGCGAGCGGGTTGCCGAGCAACGAACCGCTGCCGATGTCTTCCTTGCGGTCGAAAAACTGAGGCGGAGCACTCGGGTCCCAATCGGCAAGTTGCTGCTTCGCCCAGGCCGCCAGTTCCTGCTGCGCGTCGTGTTGCTTCTCTGGGTCGACGCTCGGCTTGAAGCCGGTAAGCCTCGGACGTTCCGGAACCGAGAGGGTCGATTCGAGATTCATGCCGAGGAACTGATTCCGAAGCGTCGAGAGAATCTGCCGGTAGAGCTGCTGGCTGTCGCGGAAGCGGACTTCGGCCTTCGTCGGATGGACGTTGACGTCGACCTCGTCGGGGGGCATTTCCATGTAAAGAAACGTGATGGGGTAGCGCCCGACCATCAGCAGACCACGATACGCTTCACCGAGCGCGTGCTGCAGCGACTTGTCCTGAATCCAGCGGCCGTTGAGGAACAGGTACTGGTTCTTCCGTGTCGATTTGCTCTGGCTGGGGTGCGCGACGTAGCCCCACATCCTCACACCGCGCAGCTCCGACTCGACCCAGATCAATCGATCGGTGAGCTCGGATCCATAGACGAGCCTCAGCCGGTCGATGAGCTGTTCGGCGGGGAGCATTTCGTAGACGGTGCGGCCGTTGTGGCGGAGCACCGCGTGCAGCCGCGGCCGCGCGAGGGCGATTCGATTGAACTGCTCGCTGACATTCGCGAACTCCGCGGCGGTCGACTTCAAGAACTTGCGGCGCACCGGCGTGTTGGCGAAGAGTTGCCGGATTTCGATCACTGTTCCGGGAGGGCCGCCGGCGGGTTGCAACATTCCGGGACGGCCGAAATCGACCTCGAGCTCGTAACCGATTTCCTGATCTGCCTGCCGCGTCCTGAGACGCATCCGGCTCACCGACGCGATCGATGCGAGTGCTTCCCCCCGGAAACCCATCGACTGCACGCGGAACAGGTCGTCGGCCGACTGGATCTTGCTGGTAGCGTGGCTGGTAACGGCAAGCGACAAATCGTCCGGGTGCATCCCCTCGCCGTCGTCAACGACCCGGATGAGTTCGGCGCCGCCTTCGGCGACGTCGACTTCCACACGCGTGGCGAGCGCGTCGAGACTGTTCTCGAGCAGTTCCTTGACGACGCTTGCGGGACGCTCAATCACCTCGCCGGCGGCAATTTTGTTGACGACGTGAGGATCGAGCTGTCGGATGCGGGGCATGAGGGGCAAAGCTTTCAGCAGTCAGCGATCAGCTCTCGGCAACACGGGAGACATCCCGGTCTCCTGCTACTCTTGCCGAAAGCCTCGCGTAGTTTAGCAGATGCACGATTCACGGTCAGCCGTCACGCGGGGGACGCCTCCCTGCCGGCTGCACTCTCATTGTGGCCGATCACCGTCTGTTGTGGCCGGTCTCCTGATATTGTGGCCGGTCTCCTGACCGAGCCACTCCGTGCGACCGAAGGTCTCGATCATGTTCGGGGAGACCTGCGGTCCGCGTGAGTCGCGAGGTCGGGAGAATACGCCACAACGAGGCCGCGAACGTTCCCGGCGGACGTCAGGCACGGGGTGCTTGACCTGCGGGATTCGGCGACTCGGACGGAGACGAGGACTCGACGGAGTCTGACGGGCCTGGCGTTCCGTCGATCGCGCCATCGATCGCGTCGCTGTTCTTTTCGAGATCGAACTCTTCGATCAGCTCGCGGCGACGTTTGGCGACCTGTTCATCGAAGACCGACAGCACGTCGTAGGCGCGATCACGCGACGTGACGAGGCCGATGACGAGATACTGCGCGATCGCCATGATGTAGCAGAACCAGCCGACCCATCCTTCCGCAATGGCGGCGAGGATTGCGAAGACCGGCGAGGACTGATTGAGATGCTTGCAGACAAAACCCTTGCAGACCGGACGGAACTGCTCACGGAACTGCAGGAAGGACGGCCGTGTCCGTGTGTACTTGAGTCTCGGCGGACCGGGGTGGATGACCGCGAAAAGCTCCTGATCGGGCATCGATTGCACCACGCCGATGGCGAGCATGATCCGGAATCCCATCAGCATCCACTTGTAGTCGCCCTCCCATTTCTCGAACGGAATCCAGCCGAAGATCGCCCCTTCCATGTTGGCGGTGGCCACCAGGAGAAGCAGCGAGCCCCGAAACCACAGTTCGAGGTCCTTTTCGAGCTCGTTGTTGAGTTCCTGGAGTTTGATGACGCGGCGCAGAAACAGACGGAACAGCGGAATTGCAATCAATCCGACGACGACGCGCGTGAGGGGGCGCAGAAACTGTCGTCCCATCAGAATCTGGAACAGGCTCCCCATCGTCGTCCTTGCATCCAACGTTCACGACTGAGTTCGACTGCAATCAGCGACGCCAGTCGATTCTCTGATAAATCCCGAGCAATTTCGACCCTCGTTTCGGATTGAGCTGGCTGATCTGGGCGATCCGGCCGCGCAAGTGGGCCGTGAAGTTCTCGTGATTCTCGCGGTTCTGGCTCGACGGTCCATGGCGCGCGCAGTTCGTGAGAATTGCCTTGAGCCGGTCGAACTCGCTTCGCTGCACGTTGAGTCGCTGATTGACGACGACGCCGGTGACGGTCTGCCGCGCGTTGTCGCGAATGACTTTCCGTTTCTTTTTATGAACGCGGAACCGCTCGGCTCGGATCACGCGCGTGACGAGCGGAATGAAATCGCGCAGGGAAGGAATGAATTCCTCCGGTCCGGAGAAAGTCAGGTCGTCGGCATAGCGGGTGTACGTCGCCCCGAAGCTGCGCGCCAGCCCCGAGAGCCGGACGTCGAGCCCCCAGGCCGAAAGATTCGCCAGTGCAGGGGAGGTCGGGGCGCCCTGCGGCAAGTGGCGGCGAAGATAGGGAAGAATGGCCGCCGGTTCGCTTTTGATAAAGGGAGTGTTCATCGGCAGTGCAGAGGTGGTGAGCCGTGCAAGCCAGATGGCTGCTTCGCGGCTGTAGCCGATGCTTCGGAAGATTGCGGTCACGCGCGCCATCGTGACCGTCGGATAGAAGTTCTCGAGGTCCATTTTGAGCAGGACGGCCCGTCCGACGTGCGGTTTGGCATTCGTGACAATCGATCGTCCCGCCGCAAACCCGTGCGCCGACGGATGAGGAGGAACGCGATCAAGAATCTCGCGCAGGATTTTCGATTGAACCGCTTTGAGAATCGGCTTGGGAGATTCGATCAGCCGGAGCCCGCCGGAACGCTTCCTGACCCAGCGACAATGGTAGTGCGCCGATTGCTGACTCTTCGGACGTGCATCGACCGTAAAACGATGGACCAGCCAGGCGAGTTGCCCGATGGAGATTCCGAGCCACGACGCCAACTGTTCCGGTGTCGCGAAGTTTGGAAGTCCAAAACGGGTGAGGCGCTCGTTGTTGACGTCACGGCTCAGATCAAGAAACTCGCCTCGGCCATTGATGTTCGGCCTTGCGAAGCGATAGGGAGGTGCATCGGCAAGAACCAGCTGGTTCGTCGACCAGGTCGAACGCGTGACGGGATGCCGCAAAGGAACGAGTTCGCTGGCCGCGGGAGCGAGTGCCGAAGAATGCTGCGAAGCAGGATGCGCACCCGACTTCACCGGTTTCGACGGGAAGAACAGTCGTTTGAGAAAGCTCCAGAGTCCCATTCGCGCATCCGATGAGAAGCCGACGCGGTCGGGTTGCGACGAACGCAACAAAGGTTGGCCGGCGGGGCGCACAACTGGTCCTGTGCCGAAGGCTTGAGCCAGTTTCACTGGGGAGAGCCTTCACAATCGAGATGTGTGCAACGCTTCTTCCGCGGGGTAACCCCGCAGCGTTCCCGGCTGCCGGTCAGGGCTGCCGCGAACAAAACTTGTGCGACCCGCCGGTCACGGGGCATATCGTAGCCAGAGCCCGAATCCGGTCAATGAGAGTTGCCGGGGAGTGAAACGGCGTGCGCACAGAGTAGTTCCGGAGTTCGAATCGGCGGCGATACCCCACTGGCGTTCTGCGTTCTTCCCGATTACAAAAGCGATCTCGAATCCTGATGGGACGAACGACCGGGGGAGCGTGCAATGTTCGGAGATGTCGGAGAATCGGAATTCGACCTCAAGTTCCGCTGCTTCGGGATTCCGGTTCGGGTCACTCCCTGGTTCTGGCTGGGGGGAGTCATTTCCGGCCGTGGCTTGATGGAGTCCGGAGCGTTCGAACTGCTCGTGATCTGGATCGCCTGCCTGTTTCTGTCGATCCTCGTGCATGAGATGGGGCACGCGTTTGCGGCCCGCTGGTTCGGCTGGCCGCCGGAAGTGATTCTGTACCAGTTCGGCGGGCTGGCGGTGTTTCAGCCGTACCACGGTTACACGACGCTTCGCTCGATCGTCGTATCGTTTGCGGGACCGTTCGCGGGGTTTGTCCTCGGCGGGTTTTTCCTGGCGATCGCCATCTTCGTGGGAATCATCGATTACGAGTTGACGCAGGGAATGGATTTCGCGCTGTATCAGTTGATCTGGATCAATTTCGCCTGGGGGCTGGTGAACCTGCTTCCCGTACTTCCGCTGGACGGTGGGCGGATTGCGCAGGCGTTGATTCAGCACTTCCGCCCGCGCGACGGTTACGACTGGACGCTCAAGCTGAGCATGGTCACCGCCGTCCTCGCCACGGCTTTCTTTCTTGCGACGCGGGAATTCTGGGGACTCTTTCCCGCGCTGCTGTTTGGAATTCTGTTCATCGCAAACCTGCAGAGCTATCAGCAGGAACGAGGGAGCTGGTAAGCGCGGGTTTGATGTAAGGCGCGGCGCAGGAAGAAACCCAGGGGAGGCATCCCCTGGGCTTACTTTTTTGAGTCGCTGGAATTCTGCTTAGAAACCGAGGCCGACGCCCGAGAGCAAGCCGGTCTGAACGGTCCCGTCAGTGATTTTGAACATGCCGGGGAAGAGCTTCGTCCACGACTTGTTGAGAGAGGGACAGAACTGCCGTGCATTCCCCTCGATGGCCGCGACGTTCGGGATGCGGGCGGCAAGGGCTGCCGACTGCAGGAACGAATAGCCGGGGCAGGTGAGATCCTGCACGCAGAGGAAGAGTCCGAACTTCTGGGCCGCAGCTGCAAGAAGCAGGGAGTCGGTCTGTCCCTTGCAGGCTTTGAGGGCCACGCCGGTGTAACCCATTTCGCGGCTGAGCTGCAGAGAGTCGTAGTCAACGAGTGATTCGTCGATGACGATCGGCTTGAGCTTGGCCGCTTCGTGCATTTTGTTGTCGGGGTTGGCTTTCAGATCGCGACTGGTCGGTTGTTCGATGTACTGGATGCGGTCGTAGGCGGCCGGCGCGCTCTTCTGGATCTTCTTGAGGAAGTCGAGGAGGTACTTGACGTCCTTGCACTTCTCGTTGAAGTCGCAGGAGTAGAACCAGGCTTTGGCATTGCGGGCCGCCTGCGCTTCGGTCGCGACCTTGTCGATCGCCAGCACGCGATTGACGTCCCAGTCGAGATTATCACCGGCGAGCTTGATCTTGAGATGCGTGAGCCCTTCGGCAGCGATCCAGTCGGCAAGCGATTCCGGCAGCCCGTCTCCGATCGGCTTGTCGACGTCCGCCTTCGAGAGCGGGTCGAGCGCGCCGACGAGATGGTAGATCGGCAAGCGATCTTTCGGCTGA
>JBFWWA010000003.1:0-30880 GCA_050246455.1 Planctomycetaceae bacterium | reverse complement strand
GATCCCTGCTGCATTCCTCATTATCTGTACTGATTCGACGAATCGTTGACCTGCCTGACCGATTCCACCTGCTGGCTATTCGTTGGAAGTAGGATGGGCTCCACTCCCCAGAGAATTGGCACGACGTCTCACGGATCCCGCGGACCTACCTAAAGAAGCGGTGGGCACAGCCCACCCTACTATCTGTGATCGAGTTCGACTTCTTCGCCGCCGCGAATCGTCAATAGCTTTTGGAGCTGCGCCGGTTTCAGGAGTTCGGGACTCGCTGGAATTGCACGAAATCCGACGAAAGCAACGTTGGGAAACTCGTGCTTGCTGCTGACCACCGACTTCTCGGCAATCACCTGTTCGAAATGAAGATCGCGGGGTTCCATCCAGTGAATGCCGGAATTCTCGACCTCCACTAAGAGCAACGTAGTCGCACCATCTGTAATGTCTTCGTAGCGAGTTGACGTCGAACCAGGGAAAACTGTTTCGGGGCCGACGACCACCAGAAAACTGGTGTGTCCAGGCATCTGCCCTGCTGTTTCCGGGCACTCGAATTCCTTGAAGAACGACAGGTCGTCACGCAGCTGACTGTTATTTGGCCCGTCCCACGGTTCATCAAACCGGTAGCGTTTGTAAAGTGCCGCCTGATCCAGATACGGGAGGATCAGAACGCGCCAGCTGTGCATCGGTTTTCCGTTGGCATCGGCAATGAAAGCAGGCGGAAAACTATTGTAGGTTGCGTGATACTCTTCGAGCGCCAAACCAGTGTTGCGAATTCGATTGAGGCATTGCAGACGGCGACCGTGCGGCGGCAAAAACGCGCCCGGCGTCAGAATCGTGTAGACCACGGCAACACAGAACAGACCAACCGCTCCGATACAGCACTTCTCAAGCCGGGACAGTTTCATCACGCGTCCTCAGCAACGATCGGAATTGTGGGGGCGGGATGTACCCACCAGCACCTTGGCTTGACGTCGTACCATTTTACGGAAGCGGTGGGCACAGCCCACCCTACTGAGCTCGGTGCGAACTATTTTCGCAGCAGATGCCAGTGAGTCGCCGGGCTGTTCGTAAGGGAGAGGTGGTAGGCAGTGCTCACCGCCGGCGATTCTATTCGTTGTCCTTCCACCCCGTCGCCGGCGAGCGGAAAGATCTGCAGGCCGGCGCTCCCCTTGATCGTCACCGAGCCGCGCACCGGCTCGCTGTAAATGTCGCCGCCGGCATTCTTCTGGTTGGAAACATCTTTGTGCACGCGCGCCACGGCGGTCACGAGGATTTTCGACGATTCGCGAATCGGCTTGCCATCGAGCGACGAAACCGCCACGGCCGCGTGCGGGGTCTGGATTTCGATCGTGACGTCCTCGAGCACAATTCTGTGCCCGCCGATTCTTCCGTGTGCCGCCTGCGTCATCGGTGTGTTGATCATCTGCAGGCCGAGTTTCCAGTTTCGGTCCAGCTGGCCCGTATCGGAGACGACCGACTGTGCATCGTCTGCGAGAAAACTCTGCCGGGGGTTCGTGACGGCAATTGTCTCGCCGGTCGGCTGACGCGGCTTGAGCCATTCCAGCTCCGGCGTTTCCGGCATGCCGACCGTGAACTTGCTCTGTTCGATGAGGGTGCGCCCCGCGAGGCAGTTGTCCGGGGTGAGAACCGAATTGAAGAGCTGCTGCCTGGTGAGCGTGAGGCAGTACGACCTTTTTGCCGGCGAGACGTGCTGCTGCCGATAGGCGAGAGCCGCCGCGGGCATCAATGCCATGATGGCAGGGTCATTGATTGCATCCCAGATTCCGGCACGGTGAGGCCCGCTCTTGAGCGGCGTCTGGGAATAACCGTAGAGCATCAGCGCATCCCACCCCTGCAGCGAAGCGATCGACGCGGCATAGAGCGGCGCGACGAATCGGTCGGTTGCCAGTTCCCGCGCGGTGACGAAGTTCCACTCCGAAACCGTCAGCGGCATCCCTTCAACCTGCGCGCAGCCGATCCACGAGGCCATGTTCGATTGGAACCTCGGGTCGGTGGAAAGATTCCCTTCGCCGTCGTAACGATGAACGTCAATGACGTCGCCGGTTGTGAGTGCGGGAAGCGAGACGAAGGGGTTGTCGCCCCACATGTTGCCGGCAGCGATCGGAACTTTGACGTTCAGCTTCTTCAAGCTGTCGATCATCGCCGTGTAGAAAACGTGCTCCTGGTCGTTCAGAAACACCTTCGCCGGTCCGGGAGCCCACGGCTGCCGCATCCGCCCGGCGTTCAGCCCGGATTTCTGCTCGAACAGTGCGATCCGCTCCTCGAACAGCTTGTTGAGCGCGGCGTTCTTGTTTCCTTTCTCGACCGGCCTCAAACCGTAGTGCTGGGTGAGGTCGTTCTCGTTGGTAATGAGAAGCCCCATCACCGCCGGGTCGTCCTTGTACGCCTTGTTCGTGTAGGCATTGACGTGCGACAGGTAATTTTCCTGAAACTCCGTCATCAGTTTCTGGAGCACGGGGTCATACTGAACGAAGCCTTTTCCCTCGTACTTCTTGCCATTCCCTTCAGCGATCTCCGCGTACGTGACGACTTCGCCGAGTTCCGTGGCGCGGTCGTTCGGGCGGAACTGCCGGTACGAATGCAGATCGAGCCAGACGTAGATGCCGTTTTCAGAAAGGCATTTGATCCAGTAATCGATCCGATCCATGCCGCGCGTGCTGAGCGTGCGCGATGAATCGCCCGCTTTGTCGATCACCGTCGGATCGACCCATTCCATGGTGTCGTGATGATGGAGGCGCGCGAGGTTGAAACCGAGTTTCCCCAGCCGCTGCGCGTGCAGTTCAATCTGTTCGTTGGAAGCGAACAAGGCATACGCCATGATGTTCGTCCCCCAGAACCGCGCCGGGGTGCCGTCTTCGAAGACGAAGCGGTCTCCGTCGGTCTTGACGAACCCATGCTTCCCGGGAACGTGATTCAGAAACCGGAGATCGACCGGTGCAACTCCGGGGGGCATCGCGTTCAGCTTCCAGTTGGAAAGCTGCACCGGGCCGTACTTCTCTTCTTCAGTAACACGCCGCTTTGCCCCCTTCGGCAGTGACAAGGTCATGTGAATCGGTCGCTTCGTCGCTTTCTTGTCATCCACATCGACAAAGAACGCGCGGATGTGACCTGCCTGTCCTCGTTCCGCGTAAACCTTCGGCGGCGCGGGATCGAAACGGAGTTCGATCGGCTGACCCGGCGCGATCTCCCATTTCCAGCCGCCGCCGTTCGGAAGAAGCTCCGGCTTCTTCTGGCCAAGACTGGCGAGCGGCGCGGCCGCTTGTTCCAGAAAGAACTCCATCCCGCCGCCGATGGCGCCGTTCTGATCGCGCGAGATGGCGAGTTCAAGCTCATACTTCACAACATCGGGCTGCGCGATGATCTTGCCGGTCATTTCCGCGCCGAGCCCGGGAACGTTGATCCGCGCCGGTCCGTTCCCTTCGACGAGCGGTCCGATCATCCGCTTCGCTTCGGTCCATTTCCAACCCGGCCCCCAGAAGACAAAGTCCGATTTGACGATCAATACGCCGTGGCAGAAGATCTCGAGCGCGCCGTTCTTCTCGATGCTCCATTCGAGCGCCGGACCGATGCTCGGCACGGTGGGTGGGGGCTCCGCCGCTTTTTCTGTTACTTCTGCGGCCCCGGAATTTCCGGCGTCTGATTTCGCGGGCGATTCGGGAGTCTTCTCAGCCGCAGGTGCAGAGGGCGGATCGCTCTTTGTCGGCGCGGTCCCTTCGACTTTCGCAACGACCTGTTCTATGGGAGCCGGTTTTGCGGCTTCGCTTTTCGGAAGCGCTTCCGATTCGTCGGACTTTGACTGCGACGCAACAATCTTCGCCGTGGACGCGACGACCGGCTTCGTCACGATCGGGGGAGGCGAGGGGGCGGACGTATCAACCGGTTTCTCGATGTCCGATTTTCCGCCGCTCCATCCGGGCAGTATCAGCGACGCTCCCGCGATGAGAATCGCCACAAAAACCCAGGCAATCTGAAACTTTCTTTCCGTAAGCTTCATTCCATTCATCCCGTCGCCGTCAGCTTGCACCGTTGGGCTCAGATGCCGAAACCATCTCCTGCTGGAGGACAATTTCGGGCGTCCATCCCGTTCACAGCAGTTTACGCGCCAATGTCACCGGACGGCATTACAGATGCCGGGCTGCGGCGAAACCCGCAAAAATTGCGGTAATGCCGAGCAAATTCTGCAAAAGCAGATTGGCAAATGCGGACTGCCAGTTCGAGTCTCGCAGATAGGCGCCGGTGTCGAAAGCGAATGTGGAAAACGTCGTAAATGCGCCCATGAAACCAATAAGCACGATCGTCCGCGTCTGTGCCGAGATCGCCATTCGCTCCTCGGCGAGAATCCAGACGACTCCGAACAAGAAACAACCGAGGACGTTGACGATCAGAGTTCCCAGCGGAAACGTCGAGCCCGTCAATCGCTGTACGAGATGATGCAGTCCGAATCGGGCGAGCGTTCCCACAGCCCCGGCGGCCGCGATCAGGCTGAGTTCACGAATCACAATCACAACTCCGAGTATGATGATCGAGAAAGGCAGAACAGATCGGGCGCTGAACCAATGGATTCATTCCCTCACCAGGCCGAGGGCAGGTCACTCCTTGCAGTTCTCGAACGCTTATCGTTCTGGCGAATCGGCCGGAGCTTTGCCTTCCCATCCCGACTCTTGAAGTCTGTCGCCCGAAGCGTGCAGACGCCGCTCAGCCGTTCTTCAGATCGTACTCTTTGATCTTGCGATAGAGAGTTCGTTCGCCGATGCCGAGGAGCTGCGCCGCTTCTTCGCGTTTTCCTTCGGTCAGTTCCAGGGCGCGCTGGATGTAGTATTTCTCGACGTCGACCAGCGAGCGGCCGACCAGGGAATCGCTGCCGGGAGCGCCGTTGTTCACCGGGCTGTCTCCCTCGCGGCGGGCCAGCGACGCCACTTCCTCCGGAAGATCATCGATATCGAGCAGGCCGTCGAGATCGAGGACCAGCATCCGCTCGACGGTATTCTTGAGCTGGCGGATGTTCCCCGGCCAGTCGTACATCATCAGCGCCTGCCGAGCCGATTTCGAGAACCCCTGCACTTCCTTCTTGTAGCGATCCGAGAGCTCACGGCGAAAATGATCGAGCAGAAGCGGGATGTCGCTGCGTCGATCGCGAAGCGGCGGGAGCAGAATGCTGACGACGTTCAGCCGATGGTAGAGATCCATGCGGAACGTCTTTTTCTCGACCATCGATTTGAGATCGGCGTTCGTCGCGGCCACCAGACGGACGTTGACCTCATGCTCGTCGTTCGCTCCAAGCCGTGTGATCTTGCGATCTTCAAGCACGCGCAGCAGTTTGATCTGGGTTTCCATCGGCATCTCGCCGACTTCGTCGAGAAGCAGCGTCCCCCCGTTCGCGTACTCGAACTTTCCGACCCGTTTCCCGACGGCTCCGGTAAACGCCCCCTGCTCATGGCCGAACAGTTCGCTCTCGAGAATACTGCTGGGGAGCGACGAAATATTGAGGGCAACGAACGGCTTGCTTTTGCGCGGACTGTTCTGGTGGATCGCGCGGGCGACGAGTTCCTTTCCGGTCCCGCTCTCTCCCTGAATCAATACCGTGCTGTCGGTGGGCGAAACGCTCTTGAGAATATCGAGGATCCGCTGCATCTGCGGACTGCTGCCGATCACCCCTTCGAAGCCGAATTTCTCATCAAGACGTCGATTGAGTTCCGCGTTGCGGCGAATGAGCCGGACGCGCGTCGACGCTTTCTGCACCGCGTCGCGCAGTTCATTGGTATCGAGCGGCTTCGTGAGATAAGTGTAAGCCCCCTGCTGCATCGCAGTCACTGCGGAATTGATCGAACCGTGTCCGGTCACGACGATCACTTCCGCATCCGGGAGCTCTTCCTTCGCTTTTCGGAGAATCGCGAGACCGTCGACCTCGTCCATCCGCATGTCGGTGACGACGACGTCGAAGTTTTCCGACTCGATGAGCGATTCGCCGCGGCGGCCTGACGTGGCGACCGTACAGTCGCTGCCGATTCGTTCGAGGCTTTCCGCAACAGCCTGCGCGTGCGCTTCGTCATCGTCGACGATGAGAACTCGAATCGGAATCGAGGAGAGGTCGGCGGCAGTGTCGTCCTGGCGGCTCATCGATGCGTGTTGACTCCTGATCTCATTCGGCCGCGGGCAAAGAGATGGTGAACCGGGTGCCGCGTCCCAGCTCGCTCTCACCCGAGATCGTCCCGTGATGCGCCTCGACGATTCGCCGCACCGTCGGAAGCCCCAGTCCGCTGCCGTTCGGCTTCGTCGAGAAGAAGACCTCGACCATCTTTTCGCGAGTCGTCTCGCTGATGCCGGAGCCGTTGTCGATCATACTGAGGCAGACGCGTCCGTCCTTCGTCCAGGTCTGCAGTTCGAGCAGACCGCCGGAAGGCATTGCCTGCTGCGCATTGAGTGCAAGATTCATCAGCACCTGCCGGAAAAGCGACTTGTCGATACGGACGGCAGGGAGATTCGATGCCAGGTGCGGACTCAGCTCGACACCGTGATCGTTGGCCTCCGGAAGGTAGAACTCGACAAACTCGCGAACAACATCATTGAGGTTTCCCTCGGCAGCGTCGATCTCTCCCAGCCGGGCGAACTGGAGGAACGCGTCGAGAGTCTCCTCGAGCCGCCGGCATTCGCGCTGCACCGTTTGAATGCGGGTCAGCATGCGACGGTCGCGCGGCGACTCGCCGTCGCGAACATCTTCCGACATCACTTCCATGAGCATATGAATGGTCGAGAGAGGATTCTTGATCTCGTGCGCGAGCCCGCCGGCCAACTCGGCAATCTCGGAGAATTGCCGGCGGAGCTGCCGTCGTTCTTCGTCGTCGAGATACGAGTCCAATGCCATCGGTCACTTCGCCCCAACGGCGTCAAAAAAGAAAACCACGGGTCACGCGCTACTGCGTTGCCACCCGTGGTTGCGCGTCGTCGACCCGGATTCAGCTCGGCTGCTCGGCCCCGGCCCCTTCGGCCGCCTTCGCCGTGTCGGCGAGAACAGCCTTGCGCGAAAGTTTCACGCGGTTCTGCTCATCGACCGCAATCACCTTCACTTCCATCCGGTCTCCCACCTTGCAGATGTCGCTCACCGACTTGACGTATCCGTCGGAGAGTTCGCTGATATGGCAGAGCCCGTCTTTCCCGGGGGCAATTTCGATAAAGGCGCCGAAGTCCTTGATCGAGTTCACCACGCCGTTGTAAATCCGGCCGACCTTGATTTCCTCAGTGAGAGCCTCGATGCGAGCCATGCAGTCTTCGACCGCATTCCGATTTGCACCGGCAACGGTGACGGTCCCGTCGTCCTGCACGTCGATCGTCGTCTTCGTCTCTTCCTGAATGCTGCGGATCGTCTTTCCGCCCGGGCCGATGAGGAGACCGATCTTCTCCGGGTCGATCTTCGTCTGCTGAAGGCGAGGAGCGTACTCGGAGATGTCGCCGCGCGGCTTGCGGATCGTCGTGAGCATCGTCTTCAGAAGTTCGATGCGGGCGGTCTGCGCCTGCGCGAGGGTCGCACGAATGATCTTCTCGCTGATGCCGTCGATCTTGAGGTCGAGCTGAATGCCCGTAATACCCTTTTGCGTGCCGGCTACCTTGAAGTCCATGTCGCCGAAGTGGTCTTCATCGCCCATGATGTCGGTAAGCAGCGTGTACTTGTCGTCGGTCTCTTTCACGAGACCGATCGAGATACCCGCCACCGGCTGCTTGATCGGCACGCCGGCGTCCATGAGCGACAACGTTGCGCTGCAGACGCTCGCCATCGAGCTCGAACCGTTCGATTCGGTGATGTCGGAAATGACCCGGATCGTGTACGGGAACTTCTCTTCGGCGGGAAGCACCGAAGCGACTGAACGCTCCGCGAGACAGCCGTGTCCGATCTCGCGTCGGCCCGGTCCGCGAATCGGACGGACTTCGCCGACGGAGTACGACGGGAAGTAATAGTGGAGCATGAAGCGGTCCGACGTTTCGCCGAAGAGGCCGTCAGTCCGCTGCTTGTCTCGTGATGTTCCGAGAGCGACCGTTGCGAGCGACTGCGTCTCGCCACGAGTGAAGAGGGCGGAACCGTGCACGCGCGGAAGAATTTCGACACCGCAGGAAACAGCGCGAAGCTGATCCGGTGAGCGTCCATCGAGCCGCTTCCCTTCGAGGAGCAGGTCGCGGACGACTTTGTTCTCGAGTGCGTAGAACGCCTGGCTGAACTGAATCTTGGTGCCACCTTCGGGAGTGACGTCCACTCCTTCCGGGAAGAACGACTTCGCCAGCGACTCCTTGATCTCGTCCGTTCCCTTGTGACGCTCCGCCTTCTTGGGGTTCTGCTTTGCCTCTTTGAGCAGGCTGTAGGCCCGCTGCTGCAAAGTCTCGGTGAAGGGGTTTGCCGGAGGAGCTTCGAAGACAGTCGGCGCGACGCCAGTCTTGCGGATCAGTTCTTCCTGCATGTCGCAGAGTTTCGCCAGCTCGCGATGGCCGAACATGATCGCATCGACCATTTCATCTTCGGGAAGCTGATCGCCGAAGCCTTCGATCATCAGGACCGAAGTCTTGCTGCCGGCGACGATCAGATCGAGCGAACTCACGGCAATCTGCTCGCGAGTCGGCATAATGACGAGCTGGCCGTCGACTTTGCCGACGCGAACCGCGGCAATCGGCGTGTTGAACGGAATCGGCGCGATACAGAGCGCCGCGCTCGCACCGAGGGTCGAGAGGACGTCCGGATCGTTCACCTGATCGCAAGCAAGGACGTTCGCCTGAATCTGCACTTCGTCGTAGTAGCCGTCCGGGAACAGGGGACGGAGCGGACGGTCGGTGAGTCGGCAGGTGAGGATTTCGCGCGTGGTGGGGCGGCCTTCGCGCTTGAGGAAACCGCCGGCAAAGCGTCCCGCGGCAGCCATGCGCTCGCGGTAGTCGACCTGCAGCGGAAAGAAATCGATTCCAGGGCGGGCGGGGCCCGACTGGGCCGCAACGAACAATACGGTGTCGCCATGTCTGACCAGCACAGCGCCGCTGGCTTGCTTCGCGATTTCTCCGGTGGTCAGACTAAGAGTACGTCCCCCAAACTCACGTTCTACGGTAACTTTCACAACGATTTCCTAACATGTTCATTTCGTCCTGACCTTCGATTCGCTGGTGCGCGCAGCGTGCGGCATCTCTACTTGCGAATCGACAGGCGATTCCTGATTTCCTGGTAGCGCTCCGGATCGGTCTCGCGCAGGTAGTTCAGGAGGCTGCTGCGCCGGCTGACCTGCATGAGCAGGCCGCGGCGGCTCGCGTGGTCCTTATGGTGCGTCTTCATGTGCTCGGTCAGCTGCGCGATGCGTTCTGTCAAAATGGCAATCTGCACTTCGGGCGAGCCCGTGTCCTCGGCCGAGCGCCGGAATTGGCCGATCAGCTCCGTCTTCCGATCTTTCGTCATCACCATGAGATCGCCCCAACAGTATCAATAGTCAATATTTAAGTTCGTGCGCCCAAGCTTGAAAACCGTCCCAGCCGACAGCCGAACTGCCGACCGCGGTCGACCTGCGCACCAGATTCCCGTGCCTTACTTTAGCAATGCCACGGAAATATTCAATGATGGACGCGGCATGCCCCCGGGGTCCAAAATGGCAGGCGAAATTGGACTTTCCGGGATTCTGGAAGCGGATTCGGCCTCCGGGCGGCTCCGGGTGAAAATCCCCGCTTTCTTGAGTCCCTCGGCCGACGGGCCGCCACCGGGTTCGCTCGGAAACCCGGCTTCAGTGAGTCGTCCGCACCGAAAGAAATCCCCCTGCTCACGATTCGTTCCGTCGCAAGGGGGCAGTGGCGAACCCGCAGGGCGTCGATCGTCCCGCCTCAGACCTGTCGAACGACGACCCGGTTGCCGGAGATCTGAATGACTTCGATCAGGCTGCCCTGAGGTATATAGGGACCGTCACTTACAACGTCGACGAAGCGGCCGGCAATCTGCGCTTTCCCCGACGGACGCAGAATGGAAACCGCGACGCCGGTATGACCGATGAGTCCATGGTCCGCCTCGAGCGGGGCGTGCCCCTCCCCTGCAGAACCGGGTCGAAGCCGGGGAGCCCCGGCCGTTCCGACCGAGCCTGGAGGGGTCAGAATCATCTGGTTGAAAATCGGGATGTGCGGCAGGAAGCGACTGAGAATGATCGCCACGACAACCACGCTCGCCAGCGATGCGCTTAACGTCACCACCGTGTTCGCGAGGGTGTTGAGGTCGGCGCTCGACTCGAGATTCCCCCACGTTTGACTCGCGAGAATAAGCGACGCGAACAGCAGGAGCGCGCCCGATACGCCAAACACCCCGAATCCCGGCATCACGAAAATCTCGAGCACCAGACAGATCGCTCCCATCAGAAACAGCATCACTTCGAGCCAGCCCGCGGTTCCCCCCAGAAACCGGCTCCAGAAGATCAGCCCGAAACAGAGGGCGGAGATGATCGCAAGCAGGCCGGTCATCAGATGCAGTTCGAGATAGATGCAGACAATTCCAATGAAGACGAGCAGAAACAGCGCCGGCCCGGTATTGAGGACGAAGATCATGGTGTCGACCCATGTCCGCCCCGCCGCAACGAGCTTTTCTTCCGCCGGAATACCGAGTCTCTGTTTCAGTTCGTCGTATTTGTTGTCGTCCGCTTTCACATCGGCAAGAGCGGGCTCCGCGAGTTTGAGTTCCTGAGCGCGCTTTCCTCCGACGGTGAGCAGATGATCGTCGCCGGTTTCCGGAACCGCAGCACCCTTCACCCATTCGCCATCCGACGCGTGGATCTCCGCTTCGGACATGAACCAGACACGTCCGGTTTCTCGATGAGTTACCTGAAAAACCTTGAGGCTCTTGTCGACCATCGCCTGCGCCAGCGCGACAGGTCTTCCCTTCTTCTCCGCAAGAGTCTTTACCGTCACAAGGAGCGGACCGAGGATCTTCTGCGGAGCGTGCTCAAACTGCTGCCCCGGCTTCATCTCGATCGGAGCTGCATCGCCGATGCGCGCGCCGTCGCACATGTAGATTTCATCGCAACCGAGCGCAATAATGGCCGCGCCGCTCAACGCCTGCTTCGGCACAAACGCGACGGTGCGGACCTGCTTCGGATCGAGATCGGAAATCGCAAATGCGAGATTCTCGCTTTGAATCAGCAACCCGCCGGGGGAATCGATTTCGAAAATGATCAGGTTGGCACCCGATGCCACGGCACGCTGAATCTGCCGTTCCAGAAAGGCTTCGAGCACCGGCTCAATAACGCCGTCCACGCGGATCAGGTGCGCTTTGAGCGCTTCACCGGCCACGGTTGTTTCGCGGAGCGCCTCGGGGGGAAGCCGATACAAATCGACCAATTCGTCTTTCCCCTCCGCGGTCTGCACAACAAGAACGTCGAGCGCGCGGGCCTTGCTGCCCGAATACACTCCGATCGTCCCGGCTTCCTTGATCGTCTGCACGTCGAGAATGAGCGCCTTTGAGTCCTGCAGCAGCTTCAATTCTTCAGGCGTGGTGACGCGAATCTCCGGCGCGGCATCGGCCGCAGGCTGAAGTTTGACGCGTAACGTGACGCGCTGCGGATCCATCATGCCGAGCGCGAGTGCCGGGCTCACTTTTCGATTGCGGCGTTTCTCGATCAGGCTCAATACGCGAGACTGCTCGTCCCGATCGACCGTCTGGCCCCGTCCGATGTCCCCCAGGTCGGCATCCGGATGGATCACAATCTCGTTGCATGCGAGCGCGAGGACGACGTTGTTGCCGGTGACCGATTTCGGCACCCAGGCGACAGTCGTCACCTTCGAGAGCTGCGCCGACGACAAGAACCTCGCAAGACCGTCAATCTGATGAAACTGGCTGGTCCCCGGGGTGATTTCGAGAATCAGCACGCCGCGTCGACGCTCTTTCGCCGCTTCATTCTGCAAGCTGAGTGCAGCGTTCGTCACCTTTCCGAAGACGACGTCGTCGACGGGACTGGTAACGGTCACGAACTTGCCGAGTGCCGGGCCTTCCTTCTCAGCGGCGGGCGCCGCTGCGGGTGCGGGGAGGGCCGCGGGCGCCGCTTCGGCGTTCTTTTCAGGAGCCTTGGCGGCGGGGGCGGGCTCTTTTGCCGCTTCCTGTGCGAAACCGGAACTCGGGAATTGACAGGTCCCGCAGAGCAGAACTGCCGCGGCAACGAAGCGTCCAATCGATCGTGCGATGTTCATGCGGTGTGCCGTACTGAGAGACTTGAGCGATCGAATTATACCGGGCGCGGGAAAGGGGCGTCAAATTGCGCCGAATCTGCGGCGGCGTCCTGCCGCGTGCCGGTCGAAACCTCTCCAACTGGAAACGTCGGCCGGCGAGATTGGATCACCGCATACTGATCGGATCGACATCAACGACGAATTCGACTTCGGAACTTCGTTCCAGCAGAGGTGAGGCCTTACGCCAGAGTTCGAGGTTGGCCCCCTGCGAATCGGAAGCGAGCTGGAAGTGGTAACGATACCTTCCCTGCAGACGCGAGACCGGCGCACGGGCCGGGCCGAGCAGGCGGACCGGCAGCTTCTCGGACTCGATCAGCTTGCGGAATACATCCGCCATCTGCTGCGCGTGGTTCTGCACCAGTTCCTCGCGCTCGCCGCGCAGAATGATGCGCACAAGCTGCTGAAACGGCGGCGCGCCCCGCTCCTGGCGGTGTCGCAGCTCCTGCGATGCAAAACCCTGATAATCGTGCGCCGCTGCGAAGACGATCGCCGGCTCGCTCGGCGCAAACGTCTGCACGAGAACGCGGCCTCCCAACGCGCCACGACCGGTGCGCCCCGCGACTTGCGAAATCAATTGAAACGTCCGCTCGGAGGAGCGGAGATCGGGCTGATGCAGCATCGTGTCGGCATTGATAACGCCGACGAGCGTCACGTTCGGGAAGTCGAGCCCCTTCGCAATCATCTGCGTTCCGACAAGAATCTTCACTTCCCCTTTGCGGAACGATTCGAGCGCGCGGTCGTGGCTGCCGTGCCCTTTCATCGAGTCGCTGTCCATCCGGAGGCAGGCATACTTCGGGAAACGCGCCTTCACTTCCTGCTCGAGCCGCTGCGTCCCGATGCCAAGGTACCTGAGGCCGGCATGTCCGCAGGCAGGACAGCGCGCCGGTGGGGCGGCTTCAAAATCGCACGAATGACAAACCGTCAGGCCCCGGTCCTTATGCCACGTCAAAGTGATATCGCATTGCGGGCACTTCACGGTCTCTCCGCAGGCCCGGCACCAGATGGCCGGCGAATAGCCTCGGAGATTCTGAAAGAGAATCACCTGCCCGCCGTCGTCCAGCGCGCCGCGCATCGCGGTGTCGAGTGCGCGGCCGATCGCCGCACCGCGCGAACAATGCGGATCGTTCCGGACGTCGATCACAATCACCGGCGGCAAGGGTCGTTTTTCCACACGCCGCGGCAGCTGCATCAGCAGGTCGACCCCGCGGCGTGCGCGCAAGTACGATTCGAGCATCGGAGTCGCCGAACCGAGCACCAGCGGCACCCCCTCAATCTCCGCTCGCTTGCGCGCCACATCGCGCGCGTGGTAGCGCGGCACCGCTTCCTGCTTGAAGCTCGATTCGTGCTCTTCGTCAATCACGATCAATCCGAGGTGCGGAGTCGGGGCAAAAACGGCGCTCCGCGCCCCGACGACCACTTGAACCGCTCCGCGGGCAATCTGCTGCCAATGCCAGTGCCGCTCGGCGTCGCTCAGATGACTGTGGAGCACCGCAACGGAATCGAACCGGCAGCGGAACCGGCGAATCGTCTGCGGCGTGAGGCTGATCTCGGGCACCAGCACGATCGCCTGCCGTCCATAGCTGACGACTTCGCGAATCGCCTGAATGTAAACCTCGGTCTTACCGCTGCCGGTCACACCATGGAGCAGAATTGTTCGATGCTTCTGCTCGCGAAGAACATCGACGATCGAACCGAGCACCGTCGCCTGATCGCGGTTGAGTGGAATATCCGGTTCGCGCGCCACTTCACCGACATCGGTCTCGAACGCTTCCGTTCTTCGACGAAGCGCGTGGATGAAACCTTTGCGGCGCAGCGCCGTGATCGGTCCGGTGCCGCAATCGGCGGCCGCGGTGAGATCTTCCACGCCGAGCGGTCGGTTCGCCTCCGCGAGAACTTCGAGCACCGTACGCTGCTTCTGCGAGAGCTTCTCGGCATGCAATGCGGCCGTGCCGACGGGCGAAATACGGTACGCCGAGACGATGCGCGTCCCCGCCTGATTCTTCACCCCCGCCGGAACGACGGTTTCCAGTACCTGCCCCCATCCGCACAGGTAATAGTCCGCCATCCATTTCGTCAGTTCGAGCATCCGGGGAGAAAGGAGCGGCTCCCGGTCCATCACTTCGTGAATCGTTTTGAGCGAACGGCTCGTCTCCGGAACCGGGCCGACTCCAACGCAGTACCCGACGGTCGCACGGTCCCCTTTACCGAAAGGAGCGCGGACCCGCTGCCCCGGCCGGATCATCGAGCGAAGATCGTCAGGAACCAAATAGTGATAAGGAGTGTCGAGGGGGCGGTTGAAAACCAGCTGCGCTGCAAGGCGATCCTCCGCCTCGGCGATTTCCCACGGAGCGGGAGGAGGCGGAATTGCAGCCGGTTCAAAGAGTTGTTTCTGCGACGGATTGCTCACGCGGACGGGCGCCCTTCCCTGACGGCTCGAGTCTCCAGCTTCGATCACATCGTACCGAATTCTATGCGGAACAGACGTCCACGTCTCGGGGGCAATTCGAGAATTTTCCCGCGACGTCATCATGGCTTCACACTCCGCGGTGTTCGATCGCAAGCAAAGAGGTCCACCGACGGATACACTTCAAAAGACCGACCTCGTTCCTGAATCCTGAACCCCGACTCTCGAAACCTCACCTTCCATGCGCCTCGGACTTTTCGGCGGAACGTTTGATCCCGTGCACCTTGGCCATCTCGTTCTGGCCGAGTGCTGCCGAGAGCAGTGCGTCCTCGACCAGATCTGGTTCCTTCCGGCCGGGGATCCCCCACATAAGCCCGGAAAGAGCATCTCGCCCGGCAAGACGCGCGCGGAGATGCTCGAATTCGCGATTGCGGGACATCCGCAATTCGCGGTCAATCGAATGGAGCTGGAACGGGAAGGGAAGTCATTCACCTTCGAGACGCTCGGCCGACTTCAGAAAGAGGAGCCGGGGCGCGAACTCTTCTTCCTGATCGGCGCCGATTCGCTCGCCGATCTGCCGACCTGGCGGGAACCGCGGCGGATTCTCGAACTTGCCACGATCGTTGCGGTGAATCGGGGCGACCGGCCGCTCCCGGATATCGACTCCATCGCACAGCGTATTGCAGGCAAATCGGACGTTGCCGCGGTTCGCGATCGCCTTCGGGTCGTCACGATGCCCGGGGTGGATATTTCGTCGACCGAGATCCGCGCCCGCGTCAGAACCGGTCAGAGCATTCGGTTCCTCGTCCCGCGCGCTGTCGAAATGTATATCGCGGAGCACAAGCTCTACGTCGATTGAACGGAAGACCGGCCCACGTCGCTTCAATACGCGTTGAAGTTCACAGTGAGCTTGAAACTCTCGCATCCCGGGACGTTCGAGCGGAGTTCGATCCACGCTGGCTCGTCGCGGTCGCGTTTCGAAATCGGCGAGCCGGGGGGAACTTCGATCGTCAGCGGAAAGTGCGATTGATGCTCCGACGCGAACTCCCGGTCCCGCTCCACCGTCGCCTTGAGATGCTTGTCGCTCGTTCCCAGGACTACAAGCGACGTCTCGCGCCACGGCGTATTGCGCAGGAAGACCGAGAGCTTCGCGGCGCGCCCATCAGCGGCGCTGAAGTTTCCGAGATGAAATGTTCTTTCTTCAACCGACCAGCGCTTGCCGATGAGCCTGAGCGGACCCGGTCGTTCCCCATAAAGGTCGATGGAGTGAATCTCCCGTCCGGGAACATCGGTCTCCAACGTCAGTTTTTCGTCGAACGGACCGACCGGTATTTCGGGTGAGACAAGAGTACGCACCGCGTAACCGGAGCGAGCTTTGAGCCGTTCGAGTTCGGTTGCGCTCAACGGCTCGAAACTCGCCGTGATATGCGGGCTGGATGTCGAGACTTTGAGGAGTTTGAAACCATCACGCGCTTCAGAATAAATCGCGCCGCTGACTTCGGTCGCCTTTCCGTCGAGAACCTCGCCAATTTGCCAAGCTTTGCTCGGCGTGACGGCGACAATCGCGACAACGCGGCCCGTCACCGCGAAGCGGAGTTGTGATCGTTTCGGGTCGTTCGTGTGAATGACGGCCATCTGCTTGAATTCTTCGGCAGGCTCGTCCGGCGTCCAGACGAGTTCGACGTTGGCCGATTCACCGGAGGCGAGTTCACCACGGTCAAGCTTGCTCAAGGTGCATTTGCAGCTCGTCTCGCCCGCTTCCAGCTTGAGCGGCTGGCGGCCGGTGTTGCGAATCGTGAAGACGTGCCGTTTCTCATCGCCGACGGCCATCTGCCCGAAATCATGCTTGAATGATGCGACGTCGGCACGCGGCCCTTCGCCGTCCGGAATCTTCGCCTGATTCGAAGCCTCCGAAGCGGCGACGAGCGAAGCGTGCAACGTCTGCTGATCCGACTGGCGCGCGAGCCAGATTGCTCCCGCTGCCATGAACAGCGCACCGGAGACGGTAATCGCGAGACGTGGATTTGCATTCATAAAATGTTACGCACCGTTCCTGGAGCGAGGTTCAGAACATCCGGAAGAAGAAGAAAACGGCGCCGCCGGGAGCGTTTCCACCAAACGCCCCGGCGGCTCAAACTCACAGTTGCCGATCAGAAGAGGCAACTCCGTCGGAGGGGATCACTCGAAGTTACCCTTGTTGCTGAACTTGTCGATCGACGGTCCGCAATAGACCTCGAACGGCTGAATTTCGCAGGTTGCGTCAAGATAGCCGTCGTTGTTGTCGGCTGTACCGGCGGGAACCGGGAAGCCCGGATTAAGGAAGCCGTCACCGTTCTGGTCGGTGATCGTCTTCACACTGCCGTCAGCCATGAGGATGTTGACCGAAAGATTCTTGCCGCTTCCGTGAGTGGCGTACCAGTCGCGGGTGTCTTGCAGCCAGAGACGTCCGTCAGCACCGGGAGCACCCACCTGCTGCGAGGTCGGAAGTACGTCGTCGGAGTAAGCCGGTGCGCTCGCGCTGCCGACGCCCGGGGTGATGACGGTCGAGGCCGCCATGAGGACGACCTTCGAAGTCGAAGTGTCCCAGAAGGCGGGGCCGTCGTTGAAGCTTTCCGAGAGACGGGCACCCGAGACAAGACCGGACTGACCCGGAATGGTCTGGCTGAGGAGGGCTTCACGAGCGTCGCCCGGGCTCGCGCATCCGAGCAGCGGAACGTTGCTCGAAGGAGCGGTACCGCTCTCGACCGTACGGCGCGTGAGCGGTCCGATCGTCCCTGCGAGCCCCTTGAGAGTGCTCAGCGTAATGGTGTCGGCAGCTGAAGTCGCGCCGCTGCGGGCCAGCTTTGCACCGGTGCGGACGAAGAACCAGCTTGACGAATAGTTCGTGCCGTAGCCTGCCTCAAGAATATTGCGGACGACATCGATGCGCGCCGCGTCTCCCGCCGGCAACGTGCCGACGTCGGCGGCGCCGTCACCGTCGAGATCGGTTTCGAACTCAACGCAGAGTCCCTGATTGAGTCGGGCCGGCCCGTTCGGCAATGCGCCGAGTCCGTCGGAGGGTGCTTCAACCGATCCGACGTCGCCGATGAGATCGTTCAACTTCTCCGAGCCGCGGAAGGCGCTGGTCGGACAGAGCATCTGCTGCGGCATACCGGCACCGATGTTGACAATGTCGGCGACCCAGCCGTACTGGCTGACGCATCCGTCGCGGTTGTAGTCGTAAGCGCCGGTGCAGAGCCGGTCGCCGGGGTCTTTGTCGGCAAAGATGTGGAAAGCGACACCGAACTGGCGGAGGTTGCTGCGGCACTGTGTATTGCGTGCCGCCTCACGGGCCTGTTGCACTGCGGGGAGAAGGAGCGCGATCAGAATTGCGATGATCGAGATGACGACCAGCAATTCGATCAGCGTAAAGCCGGATCGAGCCGGGCGCTGGTTCTGGTTCTGGTTCTGGTTCTGGTTCTGGTTCTGGGAACAACTCTTCTTCATTTTGGTTCTCACTGTCTGGATTTTTTTGGCACCAAATTAAGGATCGGGGAATCGACCGCCGCCGTCAGACAAACGTCAACCGGCAGTCGAGTTGCATTCCGGATCCACGCATACCGTCGAAATGCACTCACTCGAAATCGAAAGGAATCTGAGCTCGACCTGGCCGGGTCACCTCCTTTCCGGATTACTGGTCGAACACGGTCGCGTCTTTGATCGAAACATTGATGTCGATCGTGCGACCGCTGAGACGTCCCATTCATGCCGAGGGAAGTTACTCGCGGAATATGACGCTCGTGTGAAGACGCGGTGATAGTTGGATGAACATGCAAACTCGCTGCACGGACGAAACGAACTAAGAATCTTCGCGCTGCGAGAGGCCGGTTGAATCCATGATTCAGAAACCGTGAAACTTGCGAGAAGGAATGATGAACTGATTGCTGCCATGCCGAGGCGTTCTCGCGCATTCCTAAGTGAATCAAAGCGTTTTTTGTGCGAACCAGCACATGCAGCGCGCGATTCACTCTTCGCAGCGATGAGAATTCGGGATGTAGAAATGCGGGTGAGCCGGTTTTAAGATGCCACGAACGCGCGAGAGTCTTGCGGGCGACTCCGCGCACTTGCCCACTGATGCAGGATGCCGCCATGCCATCCAGGAACAATCGTCTCGGGCTCCTCGTACTCGTCGCTTTCGCCGGCGTGTCATTCCCTGGCTGTAACGAGGTGGAGCAGCCTGCTGTTGCGTTCTCACCCGGAACTGAAGCCGGTGCCAACGCTCCGCTGACGGTCGTGCTGCCTGCAGACTGGACCTATGCCCCCGGCGAACAGGGAAGCGAACGGATTCAGAAGTTCGTCTTCAGCGGACCGGGGAAGGCGTATCCGTATCTGTGGGTGCAAGTCGAAAAGTGCAGCCCGTCGGAGGTGGTTGAACGGCGGACAAAAGCCGCGGATGTCAGCTCGCGTTCATTTCTATCGGGGGGCGACCTCACAACAGACTATTACGATTCAGGCCGCAAGCTGCGCTGGAGCCGCATCAAAGACCAATTCGGAAATGCAAACGTCACCGCCACGATCTACGACAAGCAGATTACAACTCTCAAGTTCTTCGATGAACGCTCGCATCTCGATGAGTTCGAGCCGACGATCGCCGCAATCGTCGACAACATTCAACTGCACGATCCGGAGGAGAACGTCGTTGCGGCCAATGAGCCGGTGGAACTCCCTTCCGGAATCTCCGCGAAGGTCTTCGCCGATGCGGCGGAACCGGCCGGTTTTCCGTACCTGCTGCTGATCTTCACAATTGTCGTTGTGGGGGTGCTCGCGCGGATTGAATACGCGATGCGCGAAAAGCGGAACGCCGCACAGGTCGCTGAAGTGGTGCGGAAGCAGCAGCTTCGCAAAGAGCAGGAGGCGGCAACAAAGCGGTCTCAGAATTCCGCAGCGGCCGCCTACATTCGCGACATGCCGCACACCAACCGCCGCAATACGTGAATGCTCACTTCGCGGTCGGGTGCACCTGGCGTCCGAAAATCATCCGGCCGGCGCTCGACTGCAACACGCTCGTCACGATGACGTCGATGTCCTGGCCGACCAGGTGGCTCGACGCCTCGCAGACGACCATCGTCCCGTCATCCAGATACCCGACCCCTTGCCCCTGCGATTCTCCCTCTTTGAGGATGCGGGTGCGAAGCCTCTCGCCGGGAAGATAGCGCGGCTTGAGCGCGTTCGCCACGTCGTTCAGATTGACGACTTCGACCCCCTGCACCGCCGCCACCTTGTTGAGATTGAAGTCGTTCGTGACGACTCGGCCGCTCAACTGCTTGGCCACTTCAATAAGCCGCTGGTCGACCGGCAAATTGCGGAGGTTGTCGTCGGAAGTCTCGCGGACTTTGACGTCGGCGTGCGGGCTGTTCTGCAGTTTG
This sequence comes from Planctomycetaceae bacterium, assembly GCA_050246455.1. GTDB lineage: Bacteria > Planctomycetota > Planctomycetia > Planctomycetales > Planctomycetaceae > CAZVJA01. The sequence continues at coordinate 10,843 of JBFWWA010000003.1, read as the reverse complement.
CTCAAGACTTCGAGACCGCGGCGGCCGCGCGTGCGGCGCATCTTGTCGTTGCTGTCGGCGATGTCCTGAATCTCCAGCAGCACGAACTGCGGCACAATGAGCGGCGAGTCGATCACCTGCGTCTCGACAAGGTCCGCAATCCGCCCGTCGATGAGTGCGCTCGAATCGAGAATCATGGGGCGGGTCCCCTTCAATTCCCGCGAGAACTCGACGTAGGGAATCACGAAACGGAAATCGTCGCGAGTCTGCACAAGGAACGAGACGCAGACGTAGGTAATTCCGAGGCTCACCACCATCACCACAATATTGCGGTAATAGGGAGAGAGATTAATTCCGGTAAAGATCGGCTGCACGGCCTGAATGACGAGGTAGCTCAGCAGAAAGCCGATCATGAGGCCGAAATACACGGCCGAGATGACCTCAATCCGCTTCTTGCGGACAAGGAGATCGACGACGGTCGCAAGCTGCGTGATTCCCAGCAGAACGAAGAACGTGAGAATCGGGTGCTGTTCGACTTCCGAAGGAGCCCCCGAGCCGGGACGGAGATAGGTCGCGATGGCCCCGGCGCAGACGAAAACGTAAACGATGCGGATCAGCCAGACCGCAATATTGTTGGGGGCGAACAGGTTGTTCATCAGGGATTTGCCGTTCTACAGGTAGGTCAATGCCATGATAGAACACGCCGCAGACGATTGCCACTATCGGATTCGGCACTTTTACGGCTGCAGAAAAAACCGCACGCCGAGCTGTTGCTGCCGTCACGAACGGCTCAAAGCGTCCGTCAGATATCGGTAAAGTTCCTGAAGCGATTGCGAAATGACGTTCGTCTCCCCCAGAATCGGCATGAAGCTGGTGTCCCCCTGCCAGCGCGGGACCAGATGCCAATGCAGATGCCCCGGCACTCCCGCCCCCGCGACGCGGCCGAGATTGAGGCCGACGTTGAACCCATCGGGCGTCAGAATCTCGGAATAAACCTTCATCAACTTCTGCAGTTGCCGCATGCAGTCGAGAAGCTCTCCGTCATCGAGCTCAACAAGCGACGCCTTGTGCGCCAGCGGAGCGATCAGCAGATGGCCGTTGTTGTACGGAAAGCGATTGAGAACGACAAATGCCGATTCACCGCGCGCAACAACAAAGTTGTCCACGTCATTCGCCTGGTCCCGATAACGGCAAAGAAAGCACCCGCCGCTTTCTGTTGCGGGCACGCTCTCCTTGTTGTTGAGAATGTAAGAGAGTCGCCACGGAGCCCAGAGCTGTTCGTTCGTCACGCGTCGGGTTTCCTGTTGAATGTGTTCATGCCGAAATCCGATCGACCTGGGAGCTGAGTCGGTCTGCAGCGTGCCGGACCGGCTCGGAATCAGGGAGGGATGGCCAGGAGTTGTCCCTGTTCAAATTCCGCGGATGCGTCGAGGCCATTGTGCCGAAGTAGCTTTTCAGCCGTCGTCCGATATTCGCGCGCAACCCTGGAAGGCGTATCGCCGGCTTTCGCTTCGTGATAGATCGCTTCACCACCCGGCTCATCGGGAAGTGTCACCGCGGACGAGGCCGGCACATGCGGAACGTCGCGCAAGTCGGACGAATGCGCTCCCGGTTCGGAAACGTTCTGCACTGCCGGAATCGCGGCTGTTGCGGGCTTCAGAACGCGCGTTGCTCCCCCCGCTCCCGTTGCCGGACCGTCGCAGCCGGCCATCAACTGCGCGACCGGGACGAGCAGGAACGACATTCTCAAATATCGCGAACGTATGGGAAACCAGCGAGGAAGCATTCCGTTGCCTCAACCGATTCAAGGATCAGCAAGGCCCGCATTCTACGGAATTGGACCCGATCCTGTCTCGACCGAACTCGACAATTTTACGCCATCGCTGCCAACGGTTCCTGCTGCACGCATCACCTCCCGCGACTCAGGCAATTCCATCGTGACAGCTTCCCCCCGACCCGCTACATTCCGGGGGTTCCCCAGCAGCGCGCCGACCGCTTCATTCGCACAACGAGCGAAAGCCCCCCCATGCAAGTCATCATCACCGCCGTCGGTCCCGACAACACCGGTCTGGCCGATCCGATTGTGCACTACGTCGCGTCGGGTGGAGCGAACATTCACGAAATCCAGATGTACGACCACGATCTCGAACGGCTCTTCGCGATGCTGCTCCGCATGGAGTGGCCTGCCGATCGGGAGTCGATCGTTGCGCTGCGCGAACGGATGAACGAAATTGGCCGGATGAAAGGCCTGTCGGTCCGGACCTGGTCGCGCGAGGAGCATGACCGTCCGCCGCGTGTTGCCATCTGCACCACGTATCGCAAGGAGCCGCCGCTCGCAATTCTCGATGCGATCGCGCGCGGCAAACTCCAGGCGACTCCGGCGGTGATGATCGGCAATCGCGATTCGTGCGCCGGACTCGCGAAGGAATTCGGCGTCGACTGGCATATGGTGGGCGACGAAGCGGGAAATCCGGACAACGAGCGAATGGTGCAGCTCTTCGACCAGTACGAGGTCGATTACATCGTCCTCGCGCGCTACATGCGCGTCCTTCCCGCAGGAACCTGCTGGCGGTTCGCGGGGGGCCGCATCATCAACCTGCATCATGGAATTCTGCCGCCATTCCCCGGCTTCCGCCCCTACGAGGATGCGTACGAGCATCGCATGCTGACCTACGGCGCGACGGTGCACTTCATCATTCCCGAGCTCGACGCCGGGAATCAGATCATTCACCAGGGAACGTTCACCGTTCCTCCCGGAACGTCGCTGGCGGAAGTGAAGCGCATCGGCGAAACGAAGAACGAGCCCGAGTGCATCCTCGAAGGCCTCCGCCGCGTCGTCGACCGCGAAGTGGAGCTCCACTTCCACCGCGTCGCCCGGGTTGGCTGATTGCTATTCTTTCCGAGCGAAGGAAGGCGAGAGGGGTGTGCCAAAGGCTAAGGCAACTTGCTGATTGCCCCGTCAAGATCCTTCAGCTTCGCGAGGATTTCAGTTACCTTCGATTTAGCCAGCGACGGATCAGGTAGCGCGGTCACCGCACGTACGGCATTGTGCGCGATCTTTCCGCGATCTGTACCAAGCACGTCAAGTTTCGAAATGAGGTCTGGGTCAATGTCATCGACCCGAAAACCCAACCGCAATAGCATTTGAAGGATATCCACAGCCTTAACCCCGTTGTTCTTCTTTAATGAGGCTACTGTCTGCGTTCGACACTGCTTCAGGCGACGATCGACATCGCGATTGAACCAAGTCGGATTCTTGTCTCCACCGTTGGGGCTAGTGAGGGAGTCGATGGGTCCGACCCATTCTCCCTTGTGAAACGCTAACAGCCCCATCAGCACAACGCTCGCCGCGCGAGATGTTTCCCACTTGTCGATGCGGTGGTCAATTTCGTCTTGCACGCGTTGCTCCAGATACGCTTCGATCTCCGCGTGTACTAGGAGAATGTATGCGCGCACGCAGTCATACTCGGCCCCGGTGTACGTCAGGTTCGACTTGATTGCGGGCAGCAAATGCGAGCCGAGTTCGTCTACACGCTGCTTTAATTCGTTAAAGAGAGTGGTCGGTGGCATTGGCACTACTCGACAACGAGACGTTTACCGACTAGCTTCGGAACATGCAGATTTAAGCGTGTTAGTCGGCACAGTGCCTCACCGAAAACCGAGAAACGAGTGTGGACCGCACCCAAGCTCTTTGTCGTGATCTGAAGAGAGCTACGAAACTCGTCGTCGTCGCATAGATCCTCGAATAGCTTGCGTACTCTCAGTTGCTTGCCAGCAATCGCTTTCCGGACTTTAGGAATGCTCAGGTAGTGCGTGAAGATGTCGAAAACCGTTCGGTTGAATCTGCCTTCATATACGGAATCGGTACAGAGCGAAAACAACTTGCCCTTCGGGAAGATTCTCTTGGACTCGACAATTGCCTTCTCGAGTTCACTGGCTGTATTACGAATCGCGGCATCCTCAGTAGCCCAGCGCTTGTTTAGTTTCTCACAGGTCTCGTCCAAGAATGATTTCATATTCCCACGGTAAGATTCCATGAACTCCTTGAATCCGTAATACCGGATCATCAATTCAACGTCGCGCATGCGAAAGTCTGGCTTCGATATTCTCAGCGAAGCCTGAATACCATCGCTGCAAGCCGAATATTCGTTAACGAACACCAAGAACGGTCCGGGGTGCAACGCTTGTCGCAGTTCTTGGGGAGCCAGCGGCACGCTTCCTGTATTAAGCCGCAGAAACACCAGATAGAGAAAATTCTCATCCGGCCAATTCTTGACGACGACTGCGCGAATCGGCTGGTTTCTGAACGCTTCGAGATGATCCTCAAATCTAGAATCACCCTTGAGTTGTTCATATGTCATGCCGTTCAGGTCCTTCAGATTCTTGAGACCGCCCAGCACCAGCGCAGGCGCGTTCGAATCGGGCGTACGGGCAAACTGCTGCAGTGCAAGTAGTCGCTGCTTCCCATCGATCACAATAAACTGACCTTGCTTGCCCTTTTTCTCCGCCAGAACGATCTGTGGAATGGGCAATCCCATCATAAGCGATTCGATGAACCGACTCTTCCGCACTTGTGTCCATGCTTCCCGTCGCTGAAATGACGGATCTAGCTCGATCGTCTTGCGCTCGAACAGATGAACGATCGTTTCTGTCGTCCAATCGGTGCTCGTGACAACGGCGCGGCTAGTCTCTGGCTTTAGGGGCAAAAGGTCGTCTTCGTCTTCTGCACCTATGTCTGAACTATCCCAGATACCGTCCATCAGTTCGTCATCTGGGCTGCCCTTCGCGTTATGTGCACGTTTAATCTTTGGCGACTTTGATGCACGTTTGAGTTTCGCCATTGGTTGACCTCCAAGGAATCGGCCTGGTAACACGGACGCTGAGGTGGAGGAACTGGGCAACGGAGCTTCGCCTTCCATTGCCCTCACTGGATAATCGACACCCGGGCGCGAACGAGTTACGCACGGCGCTGAACGCCTTCAGTCAGCGAATCCCCACAGACGATTTCGAGTATTCGCGGATTCGTGCTCGTTCGGCATAGTACCCGTGAAACGGGCGACCGACAACAAGCAAACTAGTGAGCTAACCGCCGCGTCGTCGACCGCGTCACGCGCGAGGGATGATCCTTTCTTCCCTCATCGTTGGCGAGGGTAGAACACAGTCACTCATCCATCCGTCGCTTGGATGTATCCGGCGCAAACAGGATGGCGATCATGCCGACGACGAAGATCCAGTGCGTGAACCGGCCGACGAGGGCGTAATCTCCCTGCAGTGTGCCCATCAGAAATCCCGAGCCGAGGACGCCGACCGCCGTCAGGATGCGGCCGAAGTTGAATGAGACACCCGAGCCCGCGGCACGCACTTCCGTGGGGAAGAGTTCCGGCAGACAGAGCGGCAGCCAGCCGAACGCCGTTGTCGCAATGACGCCGATCGCAAACACCCACCAGAGGAACGCCTCGTCGGTCGGCTTGAGCGCCCAGAAGATGTAGCCGCTGATCAGGAACGACAGCAGGCAGGTGACGAAGTATGTGGTACGCCGCCCGAACTGCGCCGCCAGCCAGCCTCCCGCAAGACTTCCGAAGACCGCGCCGAACGAGCGCATGAACTGCGCATTCGCATTGAGTCCGGGTGGGCCAAGCTTGTCGGACCAGGTGACGACCCAATTGATGCAGCCCCAGCCGCCGAAGAGCGGAACGGTGCCGAGGACAATTCCCATCAACGTCGATTTCAGATGCGGGCGACGAAACACCGCGCTGAGTCGAATCGACGGAGCCGCTTCGACGACGTGCCGCTTCCGCAGCCACGCGGGAGACTCCGGAACGAACAACAGGACGAAGACTCCGACCAGAAACGGCGACGCGCCGACCAGCATCACCCATCGCCAATCCTCCGGGCCGACAACGTAGCCGACCTGCAGCACCGTTGCCCCTTCATTGAAGGCGAGCTTCGCGCCACACACCAGCGACATCAGCGAAAGCCCCACATTGGCTGCCGTTCCGATGATCCCCGAGACCAGTCCCCGATTGCGCCCGGCCCACGCTTCACTCGCCAGCGCGACCCCGGTCGGCCACATTCCTCCCACACCGAAGCCGGTCAGAAATCGCCACGCGGTCAGTTCCTCGGGCCCGCGCGACGAGTAGGCCACCCCTGCAAAAAACGAATAGCAGAGGATGCTCAGCCCCATCGCCTTTGCCCGGCCGAAGCGGTCGCCGATCGAGCCGAAGATCAGTCCGCCGATGGCGGCCCCGAGAAGAAACGCCCCGTTGTACCAGGCGGCCCAGAAGCCGACGACCTTCTCGTCGACCGCCCGCTTGGCGGTTTCGCTGGCTGGGTTTTCCCCGAACCCCGCCTCGGATGCCAGAAAATGGACGGCCGCGGGTCTTGCGGGAATGGGCGACATTTCCATCCCCGCCCCCATCCATCCCAGAAACGCCGCCGCCAGGACGATGTATCTTCCTGCGGCCGTTATTTCCGGCGGTTCAGGGACCGGATTTTCCGACACTTGCGGGGCGCTCGTCACGTGTCGTTCCTCACGTCAGGCGTCGCAGGAGGGGTCCTGCATTGAGCGGTCGTCGTGCGTGTTCCAAGGGGCTGCCGCCGTCCGAGCGATGAAATCCACCTCGGGTCTTGCGGCCGGTTCCCGCGGCATTCTACTATGAATTGACCGGTATTTGTGCTTTCCCACGGCGGAATTCCGAACGGATGCGGTAACAGGCTGCCCTTTCCCAGAATGAGGGGTCGAACGTGACTAAGTCGAGTCTGGCGCTGGTGACGATTGTCTCGGCAATTCCGGGAGCGTTTCTGGCATGCGTGCTCGTCGGGAGCCTGATGACATCGTTCAGCGACATGCCGACGATGTTTATCGCACTCGTCGGTCTCGCACTGCTTGCCGCTGCCGCCGCGGCCCTCATGCCGGTCGGCATCATGGTCTTCGGTGGAAGAGGAGGTGCCTCCGCCGTCGTGGCCGCTCCGAAACCTGCCAAAGAGAAGAAGAGCAAGAAAGAGAAAGCGGAAGCTGACGCGGAACCCGAAGCGTCGGATGCCGCCGTCGCCGTCGTCTCCGATCCCGAAGTGGAAATTGCCGCCGAAGGGGATGAGTTCTTCGACGCTGATGAAGAGACGGAAGCCATCGTCGGAACGGACGAGGAGATCGTCATCAACGAGGCGCAACCGACCGGAGAGCTTTCGGTCGTCGAAGGGCTTTACACGGAAGACAACCTTCCGAAGTTTGAAGCCGAAGTCAGCGACGCCAACATTGAAGTTCTCGATGCGATCGAAGAAGACTTCGATTTCTCCGACGACGATGACGATTCTCCTCCCCCGCCGAAGAAGAAAAAACGCTGAGCAGGGCGTGGGGCGCGGAAGGGGCGTGACTGGCCCGGGGCACAGACATTCTTTTCTGTGCCGAACGGCGCGGCGACCCCACTTCGCACTGTCAGAAACCTCTGTGCTCCGAAAGCAGGCGACGTTCCTCGTTTCAACTGCTCGCGCTGCGGTAGCGGGTGAGCGACCATTGAAACGTCGCGCGGGAGATGATGAGTCCCCCGATGGCCGCCGTCACCAGTACCGCCGTCAGCCACGACGGCTCGAGCGTTTTGGAAAGCAGGACGCGAGCCGGCACCGTAACGACGAGCAGAATCGGAATGACGTACGAAAAGCTGAACCGGATCAGTTCGCCGGTGGGCGACCCGCTGTAGATCGTCTGCGGGTAGCGTGCAAAGACGGTAACGTAGAACCAGAAATCGTACAGTCCCTGGTTCCGGCCGAAGAAAATGCTGGTGCTCGCCAGCACCAGCATCAGGCTGTAGAAGAACGCGACCCCGATGCCCAGAAGCAGCACGTACATTCCCGCCTGCGTCACAGTGATCGGGCGGTCGATCTGGTGTAGCGCATACCCGAGCAGCGTCCCCGCCAGCAGGATCTGATTGAGCATCGCCAGATCGAGCTTCTCGAAGGAAATCAGAAACTGCGTATCGATCGGCTTGAGCAGGGCGAAGTCGAGATTTCCGGTCCGAATAAGCTCGCTCAGGTTTGCGCAGTTCGGCATGAAGAAGGTTTCGACAAGGGCATTGACCAGCATCCCGGTCGCCATGAACGCGAAGTACTCCTCGCGCGACCAGTCGTTGATGCTCGTGACGTTCCGGTAGATGATCTCGTACAAAGTAAGTTGTGCGACGAACCAGAAGAGCCGCGTCAGCAGTTCGAACAGAAAATTCCCGCGAAACATCATTTCGCGGACGATCGCGTTGCGAAAGAAGGTTGCGTAGACGCGGAGATAGTTCGGGCGGACGGACATCGCGGGCCGATCGATCGGAATGGCAGCGAAGAAACGGACGACTCGAATCTAGAACTTCGCCGCGGTCCGTGCAACGTTGCCGGGGCCGTCACGCCGCCTGACGATGCCCGGCCGCTTCAACCCGGGGCCGCAGCGTCTTCATCAGATAATCGGCCGCACGGGCCGTGGCGCCGGTTTCCACCAGCGAATCGGCCAGCCGGGCGACTTCACGCTTTTTGGCCTCGAGCGCGATCCGGTCCCGCAGCCAGCAATCGACCATTTCGATGATTTCGCGCTTCTTCGGTTCTCGGCCGAAGGCGAGAACCCACTCGGGGTAGAGCGTCTTGCCGAGAATCAGATTCGGCAAGGTCATTGAATCGATATTCGACAGCGGACGGACGAACGAGTAGAACATCTTGCCGACGCAGTAGATCACCAGCGCCGCCTGCTTGCGAGCGAGCATTTCCAGGCTGACCGAGCCCGACACCATCACGCAGAACTTTGTCGACTGGATGATCTCCGGCGTCTTGCCGACAAAGAACTCGATCGGCAGGTCGAGACCGGACGCCGTCAGCATCTCTGCGCAGCGGGCGCGTTGTTTCTCCCGATAGCTCGCGACGGCGAACTTCACGTCGGGGTAGCGACGATGCGTCTCGGCCATGACCTCGAGCAGCGTCGGCCAGTTGCGTTCGATCTCCGAATTCCGCGAGCCGGGCAGAATTCCCAGCGTGGTCTGTTCGCTCTCCGCTATCTTCCGGCAGAAGTCGTTGTCGAGATGGTAATCGGCGACCTCGTCGAAAAACGGATGCCCGACGTACTCGGCGCGGACGCCGCGCTTCGCGTACCAGTCGACTTCGAAAGGCAGTCCGCACAAGACGTGGTCGACAAATTTCCGCATGCGCCGGACGCGCCAGGATGCCCACGCCCAGAGCTGCGGCGGCATGTAGTAATAGACCGGGATTCCCGCCTTCTTCGCCTTCCTCGCGATGAACCAGTTGAAGCCGGGGAAGTCGACGAGGACGACCGCATCGGGCTTTGTCTCTTTGAGCAATCGTCCCGCTTCGCGCACGAGCCGGATGAACGTGAAGATCATCGGCAGGACGGCGAGGAATCCGACGACGGCGCAATCGGTCAGCTGAAATTGAAGATCGCACCCGGCCTCGCGCATGAGCGGGCCGCCGTATCCCGTACCGCGAATGTCGGGATGGCGTCTCTTCAGCTCGTGAAAAAGATGAGCGGCGTGTTGATCGCCGCTCGGCTCACCGACTGAAAAGAAAATATGCATCGCGCTCCCCCGTTCGCAGTCGCGGCCGCTTCCGCGCTTCTCGTTCTACGCAGCAGCGCGGCGCGAAGTCTGGCGGCGGAACTGGTCGGCCCACTGACAGCAGGACGTCTGCCGGAGGAAGACGCGAACTTCGGCCATCCGCAGCCACTCGCTCCGGTCGATCGGCTCTTCCGGAATTTCGATTGTTGCCGCCACATAGCCGGCGCGGGGCTTGCGCATCAGCCACGTTTTGAGAACGCCCGGCTGAATCATCGGATCCTGAAGATCGACGGCGCTGACGTTCCCTGCGAAGCCTTTCAGATGTTTCTCGAGGCACTCCTCGCCGTGCCCTTCAGCCACTCCTGCAGCGGTTGTATCGCGATGTTCGAGAATCACGAGTCGCCCACCCGGCTTCACGCAAGACAAGAGCTGTGCCGTCGTCTGCAACGAGCCGAGCGAGTACAGCGAGCCGCCGTAGACGTTGAGCCCGCGCACAAGGACGAGATCAAAACGATGCTGAGGAAACGGCAACGAGAGTGACGCGCCGCAGGAGAAATCGGCGCGCGGTGTCGAGCGCCGCGCAGCCGCAATGTGTTCGGGACATTCATCGAAACCGGTGACCTGGAAGCCGAGGCACGCGAGATACCATGCCAGCTCGCCACCGCCGCAACCGGCGTCGAGGATCGAGTTACCGACCGCCATGCCGGGGGATTCGAGAAGATAACGAATGACTCGTTTCGGCAGTCCGCTTCGTTCGAGTCCTTCGAAAGTTTCCGCCTGGACCTGATGCCACCAATCCATGAGTTCGCCTCCCTGCTCAGGCTTGATTCCCCAAGCCTCATTGCTTGGGGGGGGCGTACTTTAGTTTTGGGGGTGGGATCGGTCAATACGCCTTCGGGCGCAGGAGACAGGGTTCAGGAATCCGGTTTCCCCAAGATTTCGAGAGATTCGAGTACACGCGATCGCATTCGCAAAACGCATGGAACACCGGCGAGCCTGGGGCGTCAGCCTCCGGCTACTTTGAGAGGGAAAGACATCGAATACGCATCGACGCACGAAAAACGGTGGACTCACGCCCACCGCTCGCCCGAATGGTGCCGAACGAAGAGATTGCCGCAATCAGCGATCGGTCGGTTCGGAACGGTTCACCGTCGAACGACGGCGTTTCAGCCAGGTCGGTCCGTCGAGAAGCGGAGCGGCCACAAGCGGCACGCTCGAATCGGGAGCACACTCGCCGACGAACTTCAAGCTCTCCGGCATATTCGCGGGCTCGTCGTTGACCCGGCGAATGTCGGCGCCGAGCGAATTGAGCTTCGCTTCAAGCC
>JBFWWA010000002.1:0-35122 GCA_050246455.1 Planctomycetaceae bacterium | reverse complement strand
ACGAAGTCGTGGATTCGCAATCCATCGATGCTTCGCCAGATGAAGTACAAGCTGAGCGTCAGAAAGAACCAGAATGTCGCCTCACGAATTGGTTCGACCGAGACTTCGATCAAATGCGGATGGACGGCATATAGGAATCCGGCCATACCGGCTACTCGGTCGTCGAAAAGACGACGGACCCAGCCGAACATCGGCAGCACGGTGAGGCTTCCGACGACGGCGCCCCAGATCTTTCCACCGACGATCCAGTCGAAACCGAGTTGATGCAGCCCCAGCAGAATTGCCGGATAAACGTTGAGGTTCAAGTAGTCGAACGCGGAGACGAAGTCTCCCTTCTTCAGGCAGTTCGCGACGAAAACGTAGTAGTACGCATCGTCGCAGGCGGCGTCGAGCTTCCATGCCATCAGAAGGCGGGGAATGAGACAAATCGCGAACAGCCCTGCGAGCAATGCCCAAGCCGATTTTCCGGCACGCCATGGCCGAGCGTCGGCCGAGAGCCGATCTGCGAATTCGGCGCTGTGTGCGGAGGTGGATCGGACGGCGGACGCCATGCGTTTTCAGTCAGAATTCATGAGGGCGAAAGTGAGTCGAAGGGGAGACGACTTATAGCGGATGGCGCCAATTCGGTGAACGGCAGTTCGTTGTACGAAACGATTGTTCACGCGGCGGCGATGTGCCGCGAATGGGGAGACCCAGTCTGATCGATTTGCGTTTATTGCAACGTCTCCGGAGAGAGCGCTTTGCGATTCGCCTCGGCAGATAGGGGCTGGCTGTTTCCCGCGCGAGCCGCGGTGACGGCGGAGAGCGTCTCCGATCGCTTTTCCACCTGCGGTTGCGGATTCACGACGGCCGTCGCCATTTCGTCGGGTCGCCGGTACAGCAGCGAAAACCCGCCGATCGATTCCCGGAGCACGAAACCGGGAATGCGCTCGCCGTCCGCAGGTGCCACGATCCAGTGAATGGACGGATCGATGGGATCGGCGACCGTCTGCAACGGCGTATCCTTATCGAGCGTCAGACCCAGCGCGAGAAACATTTCGAGTGGAACATCATGTGCGCCGACCGGACGAGGTTCCGCTTTGATGGAAGCGGCCAGATGGTCGACGGTCGGCCACTGATCGTGCGCTTTGGCGGCGCGCGGCGCGTCAATCAGCAGCCAGTAGGCGCTCGCCTGACCGAGATGCAGGAACAGCAGCAGCGAAAACATCGCGACGCGCAGCTGGCGCTTTGGTCCGAATCCGTACCAGCCGCAGGCAATGACCGCCGGGAGCATCGGGAGCATGAAACGCCCCCCCGGCTGATCGCACACCCAGTGCACGTATAACAGGAAGTACGCCGGAAGCGTCAGAATCAGAACGTCGGTTTTCCTGCGGACCAGGCGGAACCATCCCACCAGCAGAAGGAGGAAGAAAGCGACGTAGACGATCGACCAGACATCGAGCCAGTTTCCCGGCTCGGGAACGGCCTTCCAGAGACCAGGTATCGTCATGCATCCGATGTCGGTGATGCGATACTGCAATCCGCTCAGGAATTGAGGAACGACCGCGGTCATGAAATGCGAATCGCGGGCCGGAAGCCAGCTCAGGAGGTATTCAGCCAGGGGTGATGATGCCCCACCTTCGCCGCCGCTTCGCTGCGGGGTGTTCGTGGAGGTGCCGTCGATGTCGTCCGTGTACACGCTGACGATCTCATGCCAATACACGGCCCCGCCGACATAATACTTGTCGTAGACGAGCCATGAACCGAGCAGTGTGATCGGCAGGATCGTGATCGCGGAAGTCGTCACGAAGGCGCGCGACCAGGTAATCCGTCCGCGCACCGCCTGCAGAAGCATGGCCGCACCAAAACCAATTGCGACGGTGATGCCGGGATAACGGATCAGTGAGAGAAGCGCCAACAGTCCGCTCGCTGCTGCGCCGCGGAGCAGGTATCGGCGAGAACGTTCGGGGCCGAGGAATTCCTGCAGCAGGTTCACAGTCCAGATCAACACCGCCATGAATGCGGTTTCTTTCAGAGGCCGCCGGTAGTACGTCCAGACGCTGATATTCACCATCACAATGGCGGTCAGTAACACGGCAACGGAAGGAAACTGCCGACGGCTCCAGTAGTACACGCCAATGAGCAGCGCAACACCCAGGAACCAGTTCATCACAGAGAGGGCGAGAAACGGCCGGTCGCTCACAAGGAACGTCGGCAGGATCATTGCGACGTAACCGGGAGGGACGAAGCAGCGAAATTCCGAAAGGTCTTCCGACGAAAGAAACTCACGGACCGTCGAGAGATACATGCTCCCGTCGCCGGTCGGATAGAACCACGGGCTGATCTGCACCGCGAGCATGAGCGCGAGCACCGACAGCCACAACCGGGGCCGACGGTTCGCAGCTTCCATCCAGAGCTCAAGTCGCGCAATCCGTCCGGTCGTCGGCCCCGCGTCTGAATGCGAGCGCTCGCCGACATTGGCGCTTGAGGCTGCCCGGCAATCCTTGCCTTGTCGCTCCACCGTGTCACCCGTGTTGCGCAAGTCGGCCACACTCGCGCACCGTTTGCGATTGTTCTCTGCAGCGGGAAGCGCAGCGAGTGCGCCACACCGTTGCGAAAAGCAGATCGACGTTCAGTCCCTTGAACTCCGAAGCAATAAGTTGCGGGAGTTTAGGCGGCTGGGGAATTCCGGTCAATGTCTGCTTCGCCGGGCTCGAATCTCCCACGAGCCAGCCGTTTCGAGGGGATCCGGAGCCCCATTCCGTCACTTCTCGGAACGGTATGTTGCCAGCACGTCGCGTAGGAACGACCAGGTTTCCGTCGCACAACGATCCCAGGAGAGACTTTCCGCGCGGCGAACGGCCTCAGCTGCGCATCTTGCCCGGACTTCAGGATCAACGAGCAGATTGCGAACCGCATGGGCAATGCTCATTGGATCGGTCGGCTCAAAGTACAACCCTCCGCCCCCGAGCACTTCCGGCATCGGGCCCCGTTCTGAACAGGCAATCGGAAGGCCGGCCGCCATCGCCTCGAGCAGGATGTTCGGAAGATTCTCACAGGTCGAGGCGAATACAAACAAGTCGGCGGCGTGGTATCGCTCGTGCAGTTCGTCGTGTGGGACCGCGCCGGGAGCAGCGACGAACTCCCCGGCTCCGCACTCACGCATCGCCTTCTCGACGCGACGGTAGGCCGGAGGATACTTCGGCCCGACCAGTTCGAGAGTGATTGGAAACCCTTCGCTCCGCAGCTTGGCGACTCCCCGAACCACCTCCCACTGATGCTTGTAGAGGTCGATGATTGACGAATAGAGAACCCGCAAGGGCTTATCGAATGTATAGGCCGTGATCGGAAGCTGCGGCCTGGGAGCGAGGAAGAAACGGCGATCGATTCCATGCGAGATGATCGTCGTCTTTCCAGGAAGGGGGCCGGTCACTTTCAGCACTCGTTTTCGGGCATACTCCGTCAGGAAGATCGTTCCATCTGCCCGACGGAAACTCCGGGAAAGGGTGCCCCTCAGCAGGAGCGTCCGCCAGAAGATGCGCGACGGTGCAAATCGAAGCATCTCGGGGAATTCAAATGGCAGAAGGTTTCGCGACATCGTCACAACAGGCCGGAAGGCTCCAGTGCAGGTTCCCCCCGGAGCCAGCAGAATGTCGGACGCGTCGGCCGCGAGCTTCGGAAGCCATCGATGCCGCCACGTCGTCCGCGAAAGAAGTGAGCCGTCCAGCGCGGGTTGGTGCACGCGATCAAGCCACACGCGCTCCGGGAGCTCATCGAGTGTTTTTCGGCTTCCCCAGACGGTCAACCGCTCGATTCCATCCCGAACCGGGTCGGTGCTTCCGATCAGCGCGCGAAGATGGGTAATTCCACCTCCGCCACGGAGATTCGAAGCATCGATTCCCACCCGCATTGAGAGCGGACCTTTCGCGAAACTGCGCAACCTGTCCGCACCCCGCGGAACTCCAGAGGGCACCACTAACAGAAAGGAAGTCGCGGGAGAAGGTCGTGTTGCAGCACTTTACGGATTCTGATACGAATCCCCCCCGGTCGGATCGCCCCTCAGGATGAGTGGGCCCCGGCCACGGTTTCGGCGACGAAATGGAGTTCCGGGGGGCCGGACCAATGTGTGGAATTGCGGGATACGTCGGCGCCTATGTGCCCGGTCTGATGACGCGGATGAACGCCGCGCAGCAGCATCGCGGACCAGACGGCAGCGGCATCTTTGAAGACCCGTACGCGGCCGCTTCGCTTGGCCATGTCCGCCTCGCGATTCTCGACCTCTCCGATCAAGCCGCCCAGCCGATGGTCTCGCGCGACGAGAGGTTTGTCCTCGTCTTCAATGGCGAGATTTACAATTTCCGCGAGCTGCGTAACGAACTCGCATCCGACGGGATTCCGTTTGCATCGTCGGGCGATACCGAAGTTCTACTGCGGGGCCTCGCCAGATTCGGCCAGAGCTTTCTCAATCGGTTGAACGGCATCTTTGCCCTCGCTCTGTGGGACCGCGTCGAACAGGAACTGCTTCTCGCGCGTGACCAGGTTGGGGTAAAGCCCGTTTACTATGCGGAGCCGGAATCGGGGACGCTCCTGTTCGCCAGCGAGATCAAAGCCCTGTGCGCGCATCCCCGTCTGCGCCGTGAGCCCGATTTCGACACTATTCGGCAGCATCTGACGTTTTGCCACGCGCTCGGCGATCGGACTGCGATGGCCGGCGTAAAACGTCTTCCGCCGGCCGGTATCCTTCGCTGGAAAGCACGGACCCGGAAGTTCGAGCTGCAGACCTACTGGTCTCCGCGTTACAGCACCTGGAATACGAACTTTGGAACGCGTGCCGACGGTGTCGAGCGTTTGCGCGAAGAGCTGGCAGATGCTTCGCGCCGCCAGCTCGTTTCCGATGTTCCCGTCGGATCGCTCCTGAGCGGCGGGCTCGACAGCAGCCTGATTACGACGCTCGCGGCTCCGCACGCACGCACGGGGCTTTCCTGCTACACGATCTCGTATCCCGGCAAGGAAAACCGCATCGACCGGATGGTCGAAGATGCTCCTTATGCGGCATCGCTTGCCAACGAACTTCGCCTGCCGCTGCACAATGTTTCCGTCGATGCGAATGCTGCGGACCTCTGGTCCGATCTGATTCACTATCTCGACGAGCCGATTGCCGATCCCGCCGCAATCACCTGCTACTTGTTGAGCAAGCTCGCGCGTGAGCACGGAACGAAAGTGCTCCTCTCCGGTCAGGGAGCCGACGAGCTCTTCGCGGGCTACCCGCGCTACGCCGCTTTGCACGCGCTGCGTCTGATGAAGCATGTTCCCGCTCCGCTTCGCGCGGCGGTCGCAAAGGGCGCTCAGCTTCTGCCGGGCGCGCGAACGGGACGGACCGGTGTGACGCTCCGCCGCACGCGTCGCATCCTTCGTGAAATTGCGAAGAACCCGGTCGATCAGTTCCTCGCGTGGTGCGCCGCAACGCCGAGCGAAACGGTCGCGCCGATCTTCTCTCCGGAAGTCCGCGACACGCTTCACGAAACGACAGACGACGATTTTCGTCATCCGCTTCGGGCGCGTCGCAGCGACGTCGATGCCTGCCTCGACCGCGATTTCTCCGTCTATCTGCCGAATCACAATCTGCTCTACACCGACAAGATGGGAATGGCGGTTGGCGTCGAGACGCGCGTACCGCTGCTCGATATGCGCCTCGTTTCGCTGGCAACTTCGTTTCCGTCGGATTGGAAGCTCCGTCCGACGATCAAGGGAATTCTACGGGACGCCGCCCGCGGCACGATTCCCGGAAAAATCATCGATCGACCCAAAGCCGGCTTCGGCGCTCCGTTCCGCCACTGGCTGCGTCACGACCTTGCCGAACTCTGGAACGAAGTGAGCTGTGAAAGGACCGTCCGCGCCCGGGGCTGGTTCGATCATCGCGTCCTCGGCGACATCCGTAAACAAAGCCAGTTGGGGCGGGCCGATCTCTACATGCTTCAGTGGGCGGTTCTCACAACGGAACTCTGGGCCCGGCGGTTTCTTGATGAGAATCCGGCTGGAGCCGCAAAGCCTGTGCGCACTGCTCCGCATGTCGTCACATTGCCGGCGGCTGCGTAACTCCGTTTTTCAGATTCACAGTACGATCGAAAACACGCGGCGAACTCCCATGTCGAAACTCGTCAAGAAACTCGATGCGATTCTGTACCCGCGCTTCGCCTCGCACTGGGACGATGAGACATTTCGCGCCGAGATTCTGAAGCATCTCTCGCCGAGCGCGCAGGTCCTCGATCTGGGGGCCGGGGCGGGCGTTGTCTCGCAGATGAATTTTCGCGGATTGGCGGCGCGTGTCTGTGGAGTCGATCTCGATCCGCGCGTCGTCCACAATGCCTATCTCGATGAAGCTCGAATCGCCGCCGGAGAATCGATTCCGTATGGCGACCAGTCGTTCGACGTCGTCTTCGCCGACAACGTCCTCGAACATCTCGCGGAGCCGGAGCAGGTCTTCCGCGAAGCCTGCCGCGTCCTCAAGCCGGGAGGGGTCTTCCTCGTGAAGACACCCAACAAATGGCATTACGTGCCGCTCATCGCCCGATTTACGCCGCACTGGTTCCACGCTCTTGTGAACCGTTTGCGCGGCCGTGCTTCGCAGGATACGTTTCCGACTTTGTATCGCGCGAACACGCCGTCCGCGGTCGCGAAAATTGCTGCGAGCTCCGAGCTCGAAGTCGTTTCCGTGAATCTGACGGAAGGAAGGCCTGAATACCTTCGCCTCACCTGGCCGACCTACCTTGCAGGCTGGGCGTACGAGCGGCTCGTGAATCTCACGCCGGGCCTCGACCGGTTCCGCGTCGTGATGACCGCCACATTCCGTAAGCCGGATGTCGTTGCCTATCCGGCATTGGAATCAACGTCAAAACCGGCCGCCGCCGCGTAGTGATTCTCGGCCGAGTGGAGAAATCAATCGGCGTCCGAAGCGCTTCGAATTGTGGCGAGAATGCCCGCGCGCCGCGCCATCCATAACCCTGCCAGCGGCGAAGCAAGGACTCCCGCGGCATAGGCAATCGCCGCACCGGTCGCACCGAGCCGTGGAATCAGCAACAGGTCGAGCAGCAGCGTCGTGGCGCTCGCGACGACCGTCGCGCGGAAGAACAAGTTCGCGCGCCCCGCCGCCATCAGCAGCGGATTGACCCATAGGAGCGGCATCCAGACGAGGAGGCACCAGACCATCCAGCGGAAGATGGCGCCCCCCTCCGCGAATTGCTCGCCGAGAGAAAACTCGATCGTCAACGGCACGATGGAGAAGGCGACCGCGAACAATCCGAACGCGCCCGCCGCGAGTCCAAGTACTGCATTCCGCAGGAATCGACGGAGTGCCGGAAACTCGCGGCGCGTCCAGAGCTTTGCGAGTTCCGGATAGACGACGAACATCAGCGGGTCGGAAACCTGCCAGATTGCCGCCATGAAATCGCGTGCGTCTTTGTACGCACCGATGACCGCTGCGGTCGAACAGCTTCCCAGCAGATTCACGTCGAGATCGCGCGTCGGAATCGCGGCGAGCGACGCCCCGTATACATTGAGTGCAAAGCTCCGCATTTCCGTGAAGCGGGATCGCAGCAGTCCGATCGGCGCTTCCGACGCTCGCAGCGGAATCCGCCGTTTGAGTTCGCGATGCGCGACAAATCCCAGGCCGAGCGTTGTCAGCAGGCTCGCCGCCACCGCGATCGACAGCACGCCCGCCACGTTCCATCCGAGGAAGAGGATCGCCGCTGCGGTTGCCGTCAGCTTGAAAACCTGTCCTGAAAGCTTCACGAGTGCGAGCGCGCGGAATCCGTCGAAGACACGCAATAGTCCGATCGCTGTCGCGTTCCCGACGTTCGCGAAGAACAAAACGAGCCCGCCAAGCCAGAGGAGCGTGAGATAAGACTCCCCGCGCAATTCCGGAAAGAGAAGCGGTGTGAGGGGAGCGAGTGCCGTTACCAGTCCGAGCGCGGCGAGCCCGGTCACAATATCGACAAGCAGCGACAGTCGGACCGTCGCCAGTGCACGTGGCAGGTCGCGCGCTTCCCAGAACTCCGTCAGGTAGCGGATGACCCACTCGTGCAGCCGGAACTCGACGAGATTGAAGACGAGCCCCGCGAAGCCGAGGCAGAGACTCATCAATCCGTACTGTTCCACGCCGAGCAGACGTCCGACGAGCAGCGAGTGGCCGAAGACAATCACAGCGCCGAGAATGTTCGAAACGTACTGCCACGCTGTGTTGCGGACGAGCGGACTAGCGCTCGCCTGTTGGAAGCGTGATCGCGAAGCGCTCAGCACCGTTCTCGTCGAAACACGTGTCATTGACAGAGCCTGAAGTCGCATGTCCACGCAGAGCCGAGGGCATGCCACACATCCGTAAGAAAATGAGCAGCGATTCAAGCCGCCTTCGGTCGCGCGACCATGACGCAGCCGGTTCCTCGCCGTCTCCGTCCCAAGAAGTTCAGCGCCTTCAGGAGCGGATAGAGCGCGAAGTGCCGGTTCGAGAAGGTCGGCCGGTTCGTGCAAAGCGCGACGAACTGCATCCTCTCGTAGAATTCCTGCGCCGCTGCGGCCGGTGTGAATTTCGTATCGACGATTGAGTAGCCGACCGAATCGAGCACGTCCCGGTAGTACTGTTCTTCCGGCAGCTTCTTGAGCGCGGTGCCGAACGAAGTCTGCAGTTTCTCGGTGAAATCGTCGTAGTCGCGCGGTGCTCGGCCGAGCTTCCGCATCAGGCGAACCAGGATTCCGTTTTGATCGTAATCGCGGCGAATTGCCCGCCGTTCCAGCGGATTGACGAGAACGATGCGGCCGCCCGGCTTGAGGATGCGCGTCACTTCCTCAAAAAAGAGCCGCGGGTCGGGAATCATCGGAACGACCTCCGACATGAGAATCACGTCGAACATCCCCGATTCGAATGGCGTTCGCTCTCCGCGCGAGACGCGGAACTCGAGCCGGCCTTCGAGGCTGTGGGGAATGAGATTGTCGGCGACATTGATGACGTCGATGCCGTACGCCTTTCGGCAGCGGCGCGCCATCTCGTAGGTCATATAGCCGCTGCCGCAGCCGAAATCGAGCGCCGTTTCATGGGGCTTAAGGTCGAGGGCCGCAAAGATGTCGGGCATCTGCAGCCGTTTGATGAGGTTCGGGTTCCCCAGCAGCCGCAGCGCGAAGTCTTTCCACCAGACTCTCTGCGGAACGTATCCGGGAGCGGCGAGACGAAACGGCAGAGCGTGTGTACTCATGATTCGAGTTTCCAATGATTGTCGTGGGTCAGAATGAGCGCGACGCCGCCGAGAAAGCATCCGGAGGCGACGTCGAAAAAGCGGGTCGTGATCGGCACTGGTTGATTCGCGACGCAGGAGTCTTCAGAGACCCAGTCAAAACTCTGCGGTGCGCCGACAAGCGTCGTGCCGCGGATGAGATTCGGGGTCTCGAGCGTAAACCGTCGTCGGCGTGCGAGGTCCGCATCGGTCCGCGGCCACGCGCCATGCTGGCTGAATGTGCGAGGCGAAAAGCCGAACAAGCTTTCGAACCGGTCGAGATCGCGATGAAACGCGGCCGCGAAATCTTCATGCATCCAGGCTTGCGTGTGCAGCCCGACGTCGAAACCTTCCGCGTGCAGTTCCCGGGCGACGTCATTGAGCCGGACAGGGTCGTAAAGCTGCCCGTCAACGAGAATGTGCACGCTCGAACGGAGATCGAGCGCTCGCTCGACTTCGCACAGGCCGCGTGAGACATGCGGATCCCCTGCATCGAGATCATGTCGCAGGACGACGTTTACACGCTCCTGCGAGCGATTCTCTTCGAGCGCGTACTCCGCCAGCGACCATGCCTTGCAGCGCGGATCATTCACGATCGACGTCAACAGATCGCGATACAGCGCGAGCGAGTGCGGAGGCGTTGAGACCGGCTTGTCGGTTCGCAGAGAGCGCGCCATCCGCCTCACGTCGTCGAGACGATGGCGCAACCCGACCGGCCGCGCCCCTTCGTAGAGAACGTGCTTGCAGTAGCGGCGGAGAGCTGCGTTCAACGTCATTGTTATCTACGCTGCTCTCTGCTGGAAGGATTGATATCGCGGCTTGAGCACGCGGAACCTGCCCTGTTTGAAGACTTCGTCGTAACTGTCGAGCTCGTAGACGTATTCGGGATCTTTCTGCTGGATCGCCGCGACCGTCTTGTCGCACACGACGACAAGATCGATGCCGTACGTTTCGACGAGCGACTCGAGGTCGTTGTTCGGCAAGGGATACCTGCGTGGAATCAGCTTTTTGAATGCAGCGAGATTCTTCCCGGACGGCGCATTTGTGTGCACCTGCACCGAACGATGCGGCGTGCGGAAGCAGAGGAGAAACGAGAGCCTCAGGTCGATCGTAAGCAGCGTGCTGGCCGGTTGCTGGGCCACCCAGTTGTAGAGGGCCGCCCTGTCGCCGTCTTCGCGCGTGACGAACTTCGCCACGAAGTACGATCCGGCAATACCGATCAGATTGGCAACCAGAAGAACGGCGGCGAACATCCACAGGCCGGGGTCGTTGAGCGCAAACATTCGCGCGGCGGTCAGAATGCAGACGGCCGGAATCGAGTACTCGACGTACCGGAATGCCTCGCCGAGGAAGCGGAACCATGGCGCCGCCGTGACGAACATTGTCGCGACCGCAGCCCCGTACCAGAGCACGAGCCACCGTTCCGCGCTGCCGAACATCCATTCCGGTCGGACCCAGTAAGTTGCCGCCAGCAGAAAGACCCACGGCACGAACGTGAAGCCGACAAGCAGAAAATGCTGCACCAGGAGTCGCAACGCCAGCCGCGGCGCCCGGTAGAGGGTCAATGGCCACTTCACGAGCTGCGTGTAGGTGTAGGCCGTGGTGTAGTAAATCTTGTCGCGCAGATAAGTGCAGTAGAACCACGAGTGATGTACGTGTCCGTAAAGCACCCGGAGGTAATGCCCGCGTGAGAGCAGCGTTGCAAACAGAAACGCAAACATCGGCAGCAACAGCGGCCGTGCATCGAGCGTGAAGATCGACAGGAACCCGGTAAAGAACAGAATCGCCTGCACGCCGAACTTGCTGAGTAGTGCGACAGCAGCCCCCAGGAGCGACGCCGCCAGCAGCCAGCGCGATTCGCCGCTGCTGAGATACATCGTCAACAGCAGCATCGACGTTCCCGTCAGCATCGCGGATGCGGGTCGCGGAGACATCCGGTAGACGCGGCCTGGGTTCTCGATCAGGAGCGGGGTCGTCGCAAACAGCAGCACGGCCGCTGCTGCGACGTGTTCGGGGTTCGCAAACCCCCACAGACTGGAAGCGAAGTAGCAGGTCACGCAGAAAATCAAACCTGCGTGAATTGTTTCGACGACCGAGCCAACGGCCGGCTCGAGCCGGTCGACGACTCGCTGCGGCAGGTACGCCAGAAACTGGTGGAAGAGCGTCGGATAATTCTCCGGATCGCTCAGCAGGAATTTCGAACTGAAATCGGGACGACGGTGTCGGTTCGCACGATAGCTGTCAATCAGATTCAGATGGTTCACGACATCACCGGTCGTGAGGCCGGGCCGTCCCCACAGCAGGAACGGCATGATCCGCACGGTGAAAACCGCGAGCAGTGATGTCAAGAACCAGAGAACTATCATGGCTACGGGCTACCGGCTACGGGTTACCGGCGCTGAAAAAAAATCCGATTTTGGACTCGGGACTTCTGACTCGGGAGGGCGGATTTCATTCTGAATGCGCGCCGGGGTTCCCCACGCGCGGCTGTCGTCGGGAAGGTTGCGATTGACGAGGGACATCGCGCCAATGACGCAGCGGTCGCCAATTGTGACTCCCATCTGAATCACCGCCTGCGGGCCGATGTAGACGCCCGAGCCGATCTTCGTTGACGCGCGCTCCGGTTGTTCCTGTCCCATCGAAGTCGCCCAGCGGACGGTGTGATGCGTGTAGATCTGGACGCCGGCGCTGATGCTGCAGTAATCGCCGATCTCGAGGCCGCCGCTCCCGTCGAGTACGACGTTCGGCCCGATCCAGGTGTGCTTGCCGACTTTCACGTCGCCGATGATCAGGACGTTGTCGTAGCAGGACGAGCCTTCGCCGAATTCGTGAAACTTCGCCCGTTCCCATCGGTCGGTGAAGAGATCGCCGAAGGAGACGCTCCGCTGGAACTTCTCGCGCATAGTGCGGCGAAGCTGCTTCTGCAGTTCGCCGAGCTGATTGATGAGTTCCATGATTCCCCCTGCACTCTTTCCGCTCACGCCGCCGCGAGCGATTCGGTCCGTTGTTCGCAGGACGACCGGAGGCATTGTTCAACACTCAGCAGCGACCAGATCAGGAGCCGCCGGTTCCTGCGACCTTCGGCATGTTCGTCGAGAACGGCGCGGACGGCCGCCGGATCCAGAAACTCGGCAAGTTTCGAGTCTGGCCCGTCGAGCGTGCGCCGCACGTAGTTCAGGCTTTCCTGCCGGAACCACGCCGCGTCCGGAGCGGAGAAACCTTGCTTCCCGGCCTTCGTGATTTCTTCGGGCAGAAGCCGGTTCATCGCATCGCGGAGCAGCGTTTTGCCGTCTCGCGGATTGTGGATATAGCCATCAAGCAGATTCGAATTGGCGGCGCGCCCGGCGCCGTCTGACCGGAGCAGTTTTGCAATTTCATCGAGTCGGCCGAGCTTCTGCCGCACCGGAAGCTGCATGGCGAAGTCGACGAGATCGTTGTCGAGGAACGGAACGCGCGATTCGAGCCCGTGCGCCATCGAAAGTTTGTCTTCAACGGCAAGCAAGCCGTGCAGGAACGTGCGCGCCTCGAAATCGAGACAGAGATTCACACAGGCTTCCGGCGTGAGTGATGCGTTGTGAGAGTTTCCGTCGCCCGCCAGCAGTTCATGGAAGAGCGACCGCGTATCGACATGCCGGACTTCCCGCCAGATCGGCGCAAAGAACTCGCGACGGCTCTGTTCCGGAACGAGCCTCTGCCAGAACTGGTAATACCGATCGGTGAACTCGCCAAAGCGATTGCTGCCAACCTGCGGATAGTACCGCCACGGGTATCCGCCGAAGAACTCGTCGCCGCCGGTCCCTGAGAGAACGACTTTGACATGCTCGCTCGCGAGCTCGGCCGCGTAATAGTTCGGGTAACTCTGCCCCACGCGTGGCTCGTCGAGATGCCACGCCACGGGTGCAACCCCCCGTTCGAGGTCACCGGCGTTCAGCACTCGCTCGTGATGCGTTGTGCCGAGCAACGACGAAATCTTCGCAGCGGCCGATCGCTCGTCGAATCGACGTTCCGACTCCGACGCGGTCGTCATGTCGAAACCGCAGGTGAAGGTCTGCCAGCGCGCGTGCGACCTGGAGGCGACAGCGTTAATCGAGCCGGAATCCATCCCTCCGCTCAAATACGCGCCGACTTCGACGTCGCTCACGAGCTGCCGTTCCACCGCCTGCCGGAAGAGTCGCACGAGCTCCTCGCGATACTCCGCTTCACTCGCGGGGTTTGTCGGCTCTTCAAAGCGGAAGCTCCAATAGCGGCGCGGAACGATCGCCGCATCTCGGTTCGCAGCGGAAACAACGAGCGACGAACCGGCCGGAAGCATCCGGACACCGCGATAGAGCGATCGGTCCGAGATCAGGTTCTGAAACGTGAAGTACTCGACGAGTGCTTCCGGATCGATCTCCGGCCGTAACGCCGTGTGGGCGAAGAGGCCCTTGATTTCCGAGGCGAACAGAAACGTCGCACCAATTCTTGCGTAATGCAGAGGCTTGATGCCGTATCGATCGCGCGCAAGAAACAGCTCGCGCTTCCGCCGGTCCCAGATCGCAAATGCGAACATGCCGTTGAGGCGGTTGAGACAAGCTTCTCCCCACTCGACATACGCGCGGAGTACCACCTCGGTATCGGTCTGCGAACGGAACGAATGGCCGCACGATTCGAGTTCGCGGCGCAGCTCGCGGAAGTTGTAGACCTCGCCGTTGTAGCTGATGACGAATCGGCCGTCGTCGGTCGACATCGGCTGCCGGCCGGCGTCCGAGAGATCGAGAATCGCAAGCCGCCGATGCCCGAGGGCGGCATTCGCTTCGACATGCAGTCCCGATCCGTCAGGACCGCGATGCGCAACAGCAGCGGTCATTCGCGAAAGAAGTTCCGCGGAAGCCGGCTCACCGTCGAGATTGAGAAAACCGGCGATGCCACACATCGCTCATCCCCGGGTATCCGAGATCCGATGCAGGGTCTCGACGACGTATTGATAATCTTCCGAATTCATCGCGTTGTGCAGCGGGATTGCGATTGTATAACGGTCGCAGTCGCGCGCGCCCGGGAAGTCATCGTCGCGGCAGCCAAGGCGTTCACGGTAAAGCCCGAGCATGTGCACCGCGTGCGTACCGGGCCGCGTGCTGACCCCCTGCTCTTCCAGGCGCTGCATGATTTCGTTGCGAGGGGAAGGAGCGAGCGATTCATCGACGCGGCAGACATACGCCTGCCAGCCGTGCTCGCAATCGCGCGGAACCGACGGGGTGGCCAGCCACTCGATGTCGGCGAGCTCGCGTTCGTAAAACGCCGCGCACTCGCGCCGTTCTGCCAGGAAGCCGTCGAGCCGTTTCAACTGCACGCTTCCGATTGCACCCTGCAGGTCAGTCATTCGATAGTTGAAGCCAAGCAGGTTGAAGTCCGGAAGCAGGTACGGCTGCGGACCAAGATGCCGTTGTTCTTCGGAAACCGTGGCGCCGTGATTGCGAAGGATGTTGATCTTCTCGGCGAGCGAGTCGTTGTTCGTCGTGATCATTCCACCTTCGCCGGTGGTGATGCTCTTTCGAGGATGGAACGAGAAGCATCCCATGGTGCCGAGCGAGCCAGCGGGCTCTCCGCGATACGAAGCACCCGCCGCACATGCGGCGTCTTCGATGATCGGAATGTCTCCGGCCGCTCCCTTGATTGCATCCATATCGGCACACAGGCCGAAGAGATGCACCACGATCACTGCCTTTGTTCGGGGTGTGATTGCCTTGCGGACCGCTGCCGGATCGATGTTGTACGTCATCGGGTTGACGTCAACGAGAACCGGCTTCGCACCGCAGTAGAGCACGACGTTCGCCGTTGCCACCCAGGTGAAGGCCGGCACAATCACTTCATCACCCGGTCCAACGTCAAGGGCCGCCAGTGCGAGGTGGAGAGCGGTGGTGCAGCTGGTGGTTGCCAGCCCATGTTTGACGTTGTGCCGCGCCGCGAATTCCTTCTCGAAACGCGAGACGCACGGACCCTGCGTCAGCCATCCTTTTTCGAGAGGCTCGCGAAGCGCCTGCCATTCGTCGTCGCCGAGCACGGGCCGGGCGATCTGAACTTTGCGGGCGGGAGTCGGCCGTGCGGCTTCAAGCGGCATGAGGACGGACCTCCGCGCGGCGACGGGCGACTTCGTCCTTGTGAGAATTCCGCCATTCGATCAGCTTCTTGATTCCCTCGCGAAGCTTCACGCGCGCCTGGAAGTCGATCTGTTCGCGCGCCTTTTCCGGGCAGCCGACGCGGTTCTTGACGAATGTCTGGCCGCCGGGTTCGTAGTGAATCGACAAGTTGGCACCGGTGACTTCGAGAATCAGTTCCGTCAGTTCCTTGATCGTCGTCCGGATGCCGGTGCCGACATTGTAAAACTCGTCGCAGACGTCGGACTTCATCCCCTGCACGTTGGCAGCGGCACAATCGCCGACGTAGACAAAGTCGTACGCCTGCGTCCCGTCGCCGTAGACGACCGGCGGCAGGCCGGCGTCAATGCGATCGAGAATTTTCATGATCACTGAGATGTACGCCCCCTGGTAATCCTGCCGCGGTCCGTAGACGTTCATGTAACGGAGCCCGACGTACTCGAACCGTTTCGGGCCGTCTTTGTAACGGTGGTAGAGCGCCCGAGCCATGTGCTCGCCGGCGATCTTCGTCGCGCCGTAGAAATTCGTGTTGTTGTAGGGATGGTTTTCGGTCATCGGCTCTTCGACGGCATCGCCGTAGACCGATGCGGACGAGGAGTAAACGAGCCGCTTCACGCCGTTCTGAATGCAAGCTTCAAGGACGTTGAACGTCCCGCCGATATTCACGTCGAACGCCGAACGCGGGAAATCGTGGCAGTGCAGCAGCCAGAGCGCTGCAAAGTGGAACACCCCGTCGATGCCGCGCATCGCTTCGCTCAGCACGTCGCGATGGAGAATGTCGCCGCCGAAAGGGGTGACCGTCACGCGGCTGTCGCGGAGTGCGTCGGCCAGATTCTGCCGGCTGCCGCGTGTGAAGTTATCGAAGATGCGAATCTCGGCGAGCGGCTCGTGCAGCAGTGCATCGACCGTGTGAGATCCGATAAGCCCCGCGCCTCCGATGACGAGGACGCGCTTGCCTCGCAGGTCCATCCCTTGACCCCCCTGGCTGGTTTTTCTGCAGATTCACCGGCTTGTTGCATCAGAACGCGGAACGTTTCAATGCGGTCAATCGCGCCGGCAGGCGGCCCTCCAAGCTCCTTGCTGGACGGCCTTTAGGAATCGAACGAGGAAGTATTGCAGAATGGCGGAGCGATGCAAGCCGAGTTTCTGGACGATTTGGGGACAATGGCCAATGAAGTCCGGACTCGGGCCAAGCGTCGCTGAGGTCGACTCATTTCGGATCGCTCCCGGATTCTCAGTCACACGGTCGCCCGTGTCCGGTGCGAAGCTCGCACGAATTTTTCTACGGGCTGACCCGGATCTGGGCTTTGCAAAGAATTCAAACTCTCTATACTCTCTCGGTTCTCGACATCGACATGATGTCGAGAATCACAATCTGAATTTCTGCCGGCACAGAAACCAGGGAGGGGGCAATGCCAGCGGACACTGTCAATCTCGCGATGGTCGGGCTGGGAGGCTGGGGGAAGTACGTCGTTCGCAGCTTCTGGCAAACGGCGAACTGCCGGCTCTCGTACCTCGTCGATTCGAATCCTAAAACACTCGCCGATCAGGTTCGCTATTACCCTGAGGCGTTTCCGACTGACGATTTCGAGTCGGTTCTCTGCGACGAATCGGTCGATGCCGTCGCCATTGCGACCCCCGCACCAACGCATTTCGAGCTGGCCAAAGCGGCTCTCCTGGCCGACAAGCACGTCTACGTCGAAAAGCCGATGACGCTCACGAGCGAGCATGCCGAAGAACTCGTCGAAATTGCCTCGGTCTGCCGCAAAAAACTGATGGTGGGGCACCTGCTCAAATACCATCCCGCCGTCGACCTCATGAAGCAGCAGGTCGATCAAGGTGCCCTCGGCGACATTTACTACATGTACTGCCAGAGGTTGAATCTTGGCGTGGTCCGACAGGAAGAGAACGCCTTCTGGTCGCTTGCCCCGCACGATATCTCCGTCATCCTGCATCTCTTCGGCTCGGAACCGACGCGCATTGAAGCGAGCGGACAATGCTTCCTGCAGGAAGGGATCGAAGACGTCGTCTTCAGCACGCTCCACTTCGCCGATCGACGCGTGGCGCACATCCATGTCTCGTGGCTCGACCCGCATAAGAAACGCTCGATGGTTCTCGTCGGCTCCGAGAAGATGCTCGTGTTCGACGACACCGAATCAACCGAAAAAGTCCGCATCTACGACAAGAGCGCCTGCGTTGAAACCGATCCGGCAGGGCAAATGCCGCCGATCACGGTTCGGCATGGCGATATCACGATACCCCGAATCTCACAGCGCGAGCCGCTGGCGGTCGAGACCGAGCACTTTATCCGCTGCATCATCGACGATCTCGAGCCGAAGAGCGACGGCAACGACGGCTTGCGCGTCGTGCGCATTCTCGAGTCGATCGACCGCCAGTTCCGCAAGCAAGCCCCGGTGCGACTGCACCGCGCAGCGTGAAAGCCGACTACAGGCTACTGACTACGGGCTACCGGAATGAAAACCCAAGCCGACGACTCGTCGTCGGTTCCCCCGGCTGAAACCTGACCCCTGAATCCTGAAACCTACCGATGCCCGTCAGTGCGAACGTTCGCGTCCACGAGTCTTCCTACGTCGACGACAACGTCGAGATCGGCGACGGGACGCAGATCTGGCATTTCTGCCACATCTCCTCCGGCGCGCGGATCGGGAAGAACTGCCGCTTCGGCCAGAACGTCTTCATCGCACCCCGCGTCGAGATCGGGAACAGCGTCAAAATCCAGAACAACGTCTCGGTCTACGAAGGGGTGATCCTCGAAGATTACGTCTTCTGCGGGCCGAGCATGGTCTTCACCAACGTCCGCACCCCCCGGTCGGCATTCCCGCGCAACACCGCCGATGACTATCACACCACGCGCGTGAAGTATGGCGCGTCGATCGGTGCGAACGCGACTGTCGTCTGCGGCGTGACGATCGGAAACTGGGCGTTTGTCGCCGCCGGAGCCGTCATCAGCCGTGATGTTCCCGATTATGCCCTGATGGCCGGTGTTCCCGCACGGCGCATCGGCTGGGCCTGCGAGTGCGGAATCACGCTGCCGAAACTGCAAGATCATCAGACTGCCTGCCGGGAATGCGGCCGCCGCTACCAATCTCGAAACGACCTCCTCGAACGGATTTCGACATGACATCTCTGAGATCGCAACGGACGAACGCTCCTTCGCAGCATGTTGCGTCACACGACAATGTTGTGTCACGGTCTCCCGACCGTGACACGCTCCACGACCTAAGGTCTCCTTCTGCCACCGCAAAGCCGCTCGACCGCATTCCGATCCTCGACCTCGCGCCGGAAATCGATGCGCTCTGGGACGAAATTCAGAAGGCGATGCACGACGTCGTCCGCTCCGGCCATTTCATTCTCGGCCCGCAGGTGCAGGCGTTCGAGAAGGAAGCGGCGGAATACCTCGGAGCCGCGTACGCGATCGGCTGCAATTCCGGAACCGACGCGCTCGTCATCGGCCTCCGCGCACTCGGCATCGGCCCCGGCGATGAAGTCATTACGTCGTCATTCACGTTTTTTGCGACCGCGGAAGCGATCAGCATGGTCGGCGCAACTCCGGTCTTCGTCGATATCGAGCCGGAGTCGATGAACGTTGACCCGGCACTCATCGAGCGAGAGGTGACCCCGCGCACGAAGGCGATCATCCCGGTCCACCTCTTCGGACACGCCGCCGAGATGGACCAGATTCGCGGAATTGCCGACCGCCACGGCCTCAAAATTCTCGAGGACACCGCACAGGCGTTCGGCGGAAACTTCCGCGACCGGAAGCTCGGCACGCTCGGCGACATCGGCGCGTTCTCGTTCTTTCCCTCGAAAAACCTTGGCGCGTTCGGCGATGGCGGCCTCATCACCACGAACAATCCCGAACTCGCGGAGCTCGCACGCGTGCTCCGGACGCATGGCTCGCGGAAGAAGTATCAGAACGACATGCTCGGCTACAACTCCCGCCTCGACGAGCTGCAGGCGGCGATCCTCCGCGTCAAGCTGCCGCATGTCGACACCTGGAACGAAGGCCGACGCACTGCAGCCAGTTACTACGAACAACTCCTCGCGGAATTCGACTGGCTGCGCACACCGACGTCGGAGAATTACACGAATCACGTCTTCCACCAGTACACGGTCCGCGTTGTTGGCCGCGACCGGGAGGAAATCCGCCAGCATCTCGACAACAACGGCATCGGCACAATGGTCTACTACCCGGTCCCGGTCCACCGTCTCCCGGTGTATGCGGACCAGAACTGGAAACTCCCCGTCACCGAGGCAGCAGCGACGCAGGTTCTGAGTCTGCCGATCGGCCCCTCACTCAGCGAAGCGACAATTGAGCGGATTGTCGATGTGTTGCGAACGGCGTAGTGAGCCTCGCGTCTGCGAAGTCCGTGTGGCACGCCCTGCGAAGGGCGTGGTCTTCACCGTTTCGACCACGCCCCTCGAAGACTCACATCGTTAGAGAAAGCCCGCAATCCATCACTCTGCTGGTTCCACCACGCGCGGCGTGATCATCATGTAGGTGCGCCGCTCGCCTTCGGAAGCCGCCTTGATCGGATGCAGCAGGAGCGTTTCGCCCGATTTGATGGTGGCTGAAGCTGCGCAGACGCGACGCGCGACCGACGGAATTTGCACCGTGAGCAAGTTCTTCCCCTCTCCCTGCCGCACCGTGCCGGTATAAATGTCCGTAATCCGGCTTTCGACGACTTCCCAATTCAAGCGAATCAGTGCTGTCTTCGAATCCCGGTACGCAGAGACTCGCATTTTCCGGCCATCGGCGATTTCGACAATTTCCGGTTCGAGGAAGGTCTTGTCGGAATCCGCCTGGGGCAGCTTCTTGAATTGCCCGTCGGCATCGTGGTGAGTCGACGAATCCTGGTGCGATGCCTGCTCGACGCTGCGCAAGCCGACGACAAGCGGCCGACGGACTTCGTCAGAGATCTGCGCTTCCTGGCCGGCGAAGATCGTGACCTTCGGCGCAAAGAGTACGTTTGATCGTGGATGATTCTGGCAGAGTTTCATGAAATTGAGTGCGAGTTCGTCATCCATTCGCTTCAGATAAAGCGGAAGCGGCGACGATGTGGTCGTTTCCGAACGTGCCTTCATTTCCCCGGTCGGATCGTCAGAAACATTCCAGAAGAGGCTGTCGCGGCGATTCATTCCGGAATAGATCTCTCCTCCGGAAATTCCGGCCCTTTCGATCACATCCATTTCGGCGTCGATAAACCTCACTTCGATCGAGATCTGCTGAATCCCATGTGCCCGCCAGATCTCAAGCGTGCGGCGAAGGCTCTTGTGAACGCCCTGAGGTGCACGAACGATGAGCGTATCCGGCTGATCCCAGACGCCACGAGGCTTTGTCGGATCGAGCGGGTCAGAGATCGGGATCAATCCTTCCACATACTTCTGCGCCCCCTCTCGGGAGAGCATCTTCTCCTTCTCGAGGAGCTGGAGGATATCGTTGATTTTGTACGCGGTGACAATGAGCTGTTCGTCGGGAGTCGAAGTCGGTTCGGAATCAATGTGAAACCGCGCACCGAAGGGCGTCAGAAAGCCGCGCACTTGGCCGCTGGAAGAGTTCGTTGCAGGCGGCTGTTCCGCATCGGTCAGCCCCGAAAGGGCCGCGAGCAGCACCAGCGACCACGCAAATACGCGGGTCATGCGGCTGCGGAGTTGGGTAGCTGACGGGAGCCGTCGCAGGCGCGTTTCCAGCGCACTTCGACGGCCAAGCAGGGTGATCAGCCCCGCGCCGCCGATGACCGGATGCCAAAGTCGTTCTCGCGCATCGGTGAGTCGTTCGACGATGCGGAGCAGCGTCCGGCCGTATTGAGTTGCCGTCTCGCCGCCGAGCAGCTGCACCACCGATTCATCGCAGGCAAGCTCTCGCTCCTTGACCAGTTGCCGGCGAACGAACCAGTAAACCGGATTCCACCAATGCATCACCTGCAGAACCGAGAGGAAATGATTCACCGCCAGATCGTGACGTTTCACATGCGCGAGCTCATGCAGCAGAATGTGCTCGATCTCCGCGTCGGAGAAATCGCGGGCAACATCCTCCGGCAGAAGGATTCGAGGACGGAACACACCGGTCACCGCGGGAATCTGCAGGTTCGGAACAATGGCAATCTCAACACGCCGCCGCAGGTGACTCCGTTCCCTGCACCGCTGCAGGACTCCCAGCAATCTCGGATCGGTGCTGCTGGCGACGCCGCGCAGCCGCAGCCACCAGTAGAGATCCGACCAGAGCACCATGCCGGCGGCGGCGACCGTCCCGACGATCCCAACAATGACAATCGCCGTGATCAGCATCTCTTCGAGGTCGAGTTCCGTCGAAGGAACCGTGTAGGACGCAGGAGAATCGACAGAATGGCCGGCGGGGGATTGTGAATCGGACCGCTGGAACGCCGTCACGGTGACGTTCAGCTCACCGGCCGGCTCGGGGTTCTGCCGAAGGAGGAATTGCAGGCTTCCACCAAATTCCGGTGCGACCGGCAGAGCGAGCCGCATCGCGACGATCAGCCAGAGTGCCGCGCGCTGTCGCGGTCCAATCCAGCGCCCTGCCAGCAGGCAAACGACTGCGACGACGAGCGCAAGTGAGGTCGCCGCGGCCGTGGCACGGACCAACAGGGGAATCAGAGTCTCGATCGGGAGGAAGTCTATCGGGAATCCATTCATCGACCGGTCTCCTGTTCATCGAGAAGTTGCTTGAGTTGCGCGATATCCTTCTTCGAGAGCTTCCCGCTCTTCACGAAGCAGGCGAGCATCGGCGCGGTTTCGCCCGAGAAAACCCGCTCCAGGAACGAAAGCGATGCAAGCCGCGTGCACTGTTCGCGTTTCACCGCGGCCCGGTAGATATACCGGTTTCCCTCGCTCGCGTGCGTGAGAATCTTTTTCTTCACCAGGCGATGCAGCATCGTTTTGATCGTGGCGGGGGACCAGTCGGTCGAATCGGTCAGCACCGCGACGACATCGTGTGCCCCGACCGGCTGGCGATCCCAGATCACATGCATCACACGCCATTCGGCGTCGGAAATTTCATACGTCATTCGCATTCCCTCCCTGGAAACAAATCGATTACGCGTGTAAATAATTACAAGTGTAATCGTTGTCAAGTGGAGTTCACGCGACTGCTGGACGGGGAGATAGCTGCGGACGGAGATCAGTGATCAGTGCCGACGTTCAGCAATGCATATCAGTGATCGGTCATCATCCCGGGCCTGACCTCTGGCTACAACCACTTGTCCCACCAGCGCGCCAACATGAGAACGGTGAAGAGGGCGTGCCCCGCGTCGATTTCGCGGCGGGCGTGGCGGGCTGCGAATTCGTGGAGCGCTTGCGTATCGAACGGCCCTTCTTCGACGAAGTTTTTCTGGCCGATCGCTTCGTGGAAGTGTTCGACCAGGCCGTTGCGCATTCCTTTTTCGACCGGAACGTTGAAGCCCCGCTTCTTCCGACGGGCCACTTCCGAGCCGAGCTTGCGGCGGAGGTGACGACGGAGAATCAGCTTGTTCTTGCCCGGCAGCGGCATTGTTGCGAGCAGCCTGTCGGGCAGGCTCGCACAGAATTCGACGAGTTCGTGATCGAGAAACGGCACGCGCACTTCAAGGCCGTGCGCCATGCTCATCCGGTCGACCTTCACCAGCATGTCGTTCGGCAAATAGAACGACAGGTCGGCGTAGAGCATCCTCTTGAGCCGGCTCTCTGCCTCCGGTGCGTCCCAGTAATGCTGCGCGTAAAGATCGATCGGCGAATCGTCGTTGGCAAAGAGTCCCGGTCGGCAGAGTGATTGCTTGTCGGAATCGCGGAGATGGACCCGCCACGAACCGAAGTCGCGTCCTTCCCCTTCCTCAGCTCCCAGCAGAAACCGCTCCGCGAACTGCCGCGCGTTGTAGCGGCGATCGGACGCCTTCAGCAGCCCGACCGAGCCGCGCGCGAGCTGCCGCGTCCAGCGCGGAGCCCGGCGATAAACCCCCGCAAGCGAACTCGCGGAGTAAGTCGGATAGCCCGCGAGCAGTTCGTCCGCTCCGTCACCCGAGAGCGCGACTTTCACCTCGCGCGACGTTTCGCGGCAAAGCGAATAGACGGCGAGCGATGACGAATCGGCGAACGGCCCTTCGCAGGCTTCGACGAGCCTGTCGATGTTCGCGACGAGATCAAGCGATCCCTGAATTTCGGTGTGCTGCGTCCCGACTCTGCGGGCGGTCAGCGCCGCCTGGGCACTTTCATCGAAGCTTTCTTCCTGGAACCGGACGGAAAATGTCCGGAGCGCATCGGCAAGGGAATCGTTGGCAGCGGCCGCAACAGCCGCGGAGTCGATGCCGCCGGAAAGAAACGCACCGAGCGGGACATCGCTCAACAGTTGACGGCGGACACTCCGTTCAAAGCGCGCGCTGAACTCCTCGAGCGCATCATCCGCCGAACGTTCGACCGTCCGCATCGAAAGCGACCAGTATTTCGAGATTTCGATGCGGCCATTTTCGACAACGGCCTGCTGCCCTGGCAGCAACTGCGAGATTCCGTCGAATCCCGTGAGTGGTGCCGGGACGTAGCCGAACGAGAGAAACGCATTGAGTCCGCGCGTCGAGGGACGCCGCACGAATCCCGGATCGGCGAGAATTGCCTTGAGTTCGCTCGCGAAGCGGAGCACGCCGGCCGATCCTTCCTGCGCGCCCGAAGTCGTGTAATAGAGCGGCTTCACGCCGAGTCGATCGCGCACCAGCCAGAGCCTGCGCCGCGCGACGTCCCACAATCCGAAGGCGAAGATGCCGTTCAAGCGCGTGACGCAGTCGGTCCCCCATTCGCGATAAGCCGCGAGAATCACTTCCGTATCGGTTCCGGAGCGGAACCGGTGTCCGCACCGCTCGAGTTCCGCACGCAGCTCGCGGAAGTTGTAGATCTCGCCGTTGTAAGTGATGACCGCCTGACCATCGGCGGAGTGCATCGGCTGGGCGCCGTCGGGAGTCGGGTCGAGAATTGCGAGCCGCCGGTGCCCGAGCGAGATCGAATCCCCATGCCAGACGCCGCGTCCGTCGGGCCCGCGATGCGCGAGCGCATCGGTCATGCCATCGAACGTCGAGCGCGGAATCTGAGCGCCGGTTCCCGCGAAATCATGGACGCCGACGATCCCGCACATTGAACTCTCCCGCGGTCTCGTTCAGGCGGCGCGCGACGGGCGACTCTCTCGGCCGCCCGCAATCCGGGAGGGGCGTGTTGCGACAAACAGGCCATTGAGCCCGTAGCAGAACCGGGAGAGCGTCATGTCGACGAAACCCGCTTCAACGAACAGCTGCCGCATTTCCGCGACGTCGAGTCCGCCGGTCTCCCCTTCGAGCATTCCGCGTTCTTTGTCCTCGCTGTACCACCAGATTTTGTGGCCGACGTCGCCGAGCGCGCGATTGATCATCGTCGCGACGACGCGCCCGCCCGGACGGAGCAGCCGCCGCGCTTCCCGAAGGACGTCGAGCCGATACGGAATGTGATTGAGGCAGGCGACGAACGTGACGGTATCGAACGACTGGTCGGCAAACGGCAGATGCCGGGTATCTTCGACAATCGTTGCCCCTCCGCCGAAGTCGTAAACATCGACGCCGACCGAGTTCGATCCATACAGCCGGCAGAGGGTATTGGGTCCGGCACCGATGTCGAGAAGTCGTCCGCGGATGGCCGGGAAGACGGCGCGGAGCCGTTCTTCTTCGAGGGACGACCAGCCGAGGTTACGGTTCCAGTGGTCCGGAAACAGAACGAACCGGAACGGCAGGCCCGCCAGGTTCCACGCGTGCTTCAGTGCCGAGCGGGGCTGCTCGAGTTCGGTACGCGTGATGTTGGATGGCTTGTGCATGATTTCAGGCGACGCGCCGTCGCGGCCAAAGTTCACGAGGTCGTTCGAATTCCAGTGTCGCCGGGTCCGCGTCTTCGGTAACCCGTTCGAGACGCTCCAGCCGGAGCGCGCTGATCTGATCGCAGACGACACCGAGGCAGAAGATCTGGATTCCGAGCACGACGAAGAGTGCGCCGAGCACCGGGAAGCCGAGCCCGTGCATCAGAGCGACCGGAATTCCGTATGCAAGCCCCGCGGTGACGAACAGCGCCGAAAGCGCGGTGAATGTTCGCAGTGCATTGAACAACACCAGTATTCGCAGGATGGTGTGCAGTGCCCTGAGCCCGTCGCGCACCTGGCTGACGGTGCTTTTGCCGAGCCTTTGCGGCGCGATGATCGAGTGGAACAGCACGTCGTGGTTGCGCTTGAGGAAGACGAGCGTACTCGTGGTCGATGCGGAAAAGCCGTTCGGCAGGAGATGCAGGTAGCGATTGAGTGTCGAGCGGCGGAAGACGCGAAGCCCGCAATTCACGTCCGGAATCCGCGTTGCGATGGCCGATTCTGCCGCGTAATGGATGATCAGCTTGCCCAGTGCGCGACGGCGGACGGCGTGGCTCTCGGGACTTCGCGCGCCGAGCACCGCCTCTGCTTTTTCCTTGATGATCGATTGGTACATGTCTGCTAGGTCGCACGGACGATGCTGCCCGTCGGCGTCGAACCAGGCGACGTACTCAGTTTCCGCAAGTCGCATTCCCCGTTTGAGGGACGCTCCGTAGCCGCGGTTGGTCCGTGCGGAAACGACGGATGCGCCGTGATCCCGCGCGATCTGCGCGGTGTTATCTGTCGATCCGTCGTCGACGACGAGAATCGTCGCGCCGGCGAGCCTTGGTTCCGCGGCGAGCGCGACAAGGGTGGCGCCGATCCCCGTCTCCTCGTTATAGGCGGGAATCACGATTGTCAGCCGTTCGGCCGATTGAGCGCGCGATGGAAATTCAAGAGTTTGCATGGCCGCCCGGTGCGGGAGTTCCGGTGCTCCAACGACGGCGCGGGCACGCCGTCTGGGGTGGCGTGCTCAGGCCGAAACCGGGGGAAGATAGGTCGAATACACGCGGTGTGTCAAGATGCGTTTATGGCCGGTGGTCGGTCAACTTGAAGCTGCGTGACGGGGGCGCAGGGAGCGCGCGTGAGATAGGTCGATGAGCCCCGAGATCTGAGGGTTCCTGGGACGATCCAAAGCAGATGGACTCCAGACAGGCTGCACCTCTTGTGACCTTTGCACCCAAACTTCCGGATTCGGAGCACAGACATTCCTGTCTGTGCCGATGCGTCAAAAGTGAACCGAATCCATTGGCCGCACAGACATTCTTGTCTGTGCTCCTGTGACGCGGTCGTACGAGCTCGGCAGGCCCAGAACAGAAGTCAGCGCCACTGCGCTCACGCCCGGGGGTTCCGTGACAATCGAGAATTCGCGCTGCCTACAGCGTCCACCCTTTCCGGTACTCGCGCTGGACGTACTGGGCCGCCTCGGGGACGTTCGTCGCTTTCATCGCCGCGGCGTCCCATTCAATCTTCTTGCCGACGCGGACTGCGAGGTTGCCGAGCAGCACCGTTTCGGTGAGCTTGGAAGCGTAATCGAAATTCGACAAAGTCGGCGAACCTCCCTGAATTGCTCCCAGCCATTCCTTATACGGGCCGTCGGTCCGGGGGATCGACGGATCGGGGCCTTTGAAGTCGCGGAATTTCTCTTCCGGCAGCAACTTCATCTTTCCCTCATCGACCGGGGCGTAAATGGTTCCCTTGTCGCCGATCAGCAGCGAACCGGTCTTCGCGAGCGGCTTACCGTCGCCCAGTTCCTGCGGCGGCTGCTTTCCGGCGTCGTACCACTTGAGTGTGACCGGCGGGAGTTCGGCGCGCGCGGGGAACTGATACGTCATCACTTCCCATTGCGGCGGCGTTTCCGATGTCACTTCCGACGAGACCGCTTCCACCGAGGTCGGCAAGCCGAGGTTGAGCGCCCAGTACGCGGGGTCCATCACATGGCAGCCCATGTCGCCGATTGCGCCGCAGCCGAAATCCCAGAAGCCGCGCCAGTCGTGCGGAACATAGACCTTGTGATACGGCCGCTCCGGCGCAGTGCCGAGCCAGAGATCCCAATTCAGAGTTTTTGGAATCGCAAGTTTTTCCGTCGGGCGCGGTACCGGCTGTGGCCAATACTTTCCGGGCCGATCGGTCCAGCAATGCACTTCTGAAACCTTGCCGATGACTCCCGCCTGCACGAGCTCGACGATGCGCCGCGTGGCTTCGGAAGCGTGCCCCTGGTTCCCCATCTGCGTGACGACGTTCGTCTCCTTCGCGACCTTGTCCATCATCCGCGCTTCGTAGATGTCGTGCACCAATGGCTTCTGGCAATAGACGTGCTTGCCGAGCTTCATCGCCATGATGGAAGCGACAGCATGCTGGTGATCGGGAGTCGTGACAATGACCGCGTCAATGTCCTTCCGCTTTTCGAGCATCTGGCGGAAGTCGGCAAAGCGCTCGACCTTGGGATACTTGTCGTACGATTCCTTCGCACGGTCGTCATCGACGTCACACAGCGCGACGAGATTTCCGCCATGCTTGATGGTTTCACGGATGTCGGTGCGTCCCTTTCCACCGACGCCGATCGCGGCGAAGTTGACGACGTCGAGCGCCATCCGGCTCGCGCGGGCCGGGCGCGGCGATGCCCAGAAACCGGCGGCCAAAGCCGCGGCAGTCGATTGAGTGAGAAACTCGCGACGCGTTCTGTTTCGACGGCTCATCGGTATTCCCCGGCGCTTGGAGATGGAAAGGCAAGGTTTGAATAAGGAACCCAGGAATCCAGGAGAATCAAAAGGAGTTGGGACCTGGTTTGAAGTTGGAGGAACTGTCTCGACTTCTTTCCTTTCCCGGACTCCGGATTGAGATTCTTCCCCAGATTATGACCCGATCTGCACCCCGTCCGCTACGGCTTGGGCGGCGTGTGGTCGAGGTGTTTGTCGAAAAACTCGTAGGCGACCTTCCGGGCGTCGGGGGGAAAATCATGGGCGCAGTCGGGATAGTTCGCCTGCAGGTTCCCCGCCTTGCCATGCAGTTCGTAGATCGGAAACGCGGCGGCGATGACGTCGCGGACGCCGCTCACTTCGAAGTTGTCGTCGCGTACCGGTGAACTGGCCAGAAACGGCCGCGGTGCGAAGGATGCCACAATCTCCGTGAAATCGAACGGGACTTCATCCTGATTGTTGTGGTACTTCGAATCGATGAGCGGCATATAACGCGTGCTCGTCCAGCCTTTCAAACGTCCGCCGTAATACTTGTGAAATCGTGTGAAGCCGCAGCTCGAAACCATCGCCTTGATGCGCGTGTCGAACGTGGCGGTGAACATCGTGTTGTGCCCGCCGAGCGAATGCCCGATGCAGCCGATTCGCTCCTTGTCGACTTCGGGAAGCGACTGCAACAGGTCTATGCCGCGCATGTTGTCGTAGATTGCCTTCATCGAACCGCTGATGTAGCCATGCTTCGGATCGAAGTCGTACGCGTACTCGCCGAATGACGGGTAATCGGGCGCGAGCGTGACGTATCCGCGGAGGGCCAGTTGCAGCGCGTACTGGAGGTTCTCATTCTTCCCGAGCCCCGCCGGTTCTTCTTTACCGATTGTGATGGTCTGGTGCAGGCAGAGAATGGCCGGAGACTTGCCCGCGCCCCCCTTCGGAACAAACAGGTACGCATTGACACGGCGATTCAGCGAATCGGTGTGGTACGAGATCTTTTTCCGGACGCAGTTTTCGACGGGTGTCTCCTCAAGAACCTGAACGTCGAGCGGGACGGGTGTCGTCGGTTTCGGGACCGGTCCCATCACCGTCTGCATGTGCGCGAGAATCTGCGCTCTCCGCATTTTCCAGTCGTCCGCATTGCGCACCGGATGCTTCTCACCCGTCGCGTCAAGATAGTACGACAAATCCTGGTGCTCAGCGTATTGCGGCACGAAGACAGCTTTGTCGTCGTCCCCGTGCGCGGTGCTGCCGGAAACAAGGAGCAGCGTGAGGAGAATCCGGAGTGTATGTCTCATCAGCTGACTCCTGCCTGCGAAGAAATGTCGATTCGGAAAGTTACTCGCCGAGCCTTTGCTGGCGGATCCGGTCGAGCGTGACCGCCGCGACGATAATCACGCCAATCAGGATTTCCTGATACTGATCGGGAACGCCGAGAATCACGCAGCCGTGTCGAATGACCGCCATAATGGCGGCGCCCGACAGTGTTCCCCAGACGGAGCCCCGTCCGCCGCTCAGACTTCCGCCGCCGATGACGACCGCAGCGATAATCTCGAGCTCTTTCCCCGTTCCCGCGGTCGGATCTCCCTCCCCTCCGAGCACCACGAACTGAAAGAGCCCGGCCACTCCAATGAAAAAACCGGCGATCGTATAAACCAGCGTCCGCGTCAGCGGAACGTTGATGCCGCACAGACGCGCCGTCGCTTCATTCGAGCCGATCGCGAAGGCGTGCCGGCCGAAAACCGTGTACTTGAGAAGCGCCCAGGTGAGAACGGCCAGCACGAGCATCACCCAGACGCCGGGCGAAACCATCAGCCATTCCCATCCCTTGCGAGGTTCCGGCTCCTGCAGCGTCAGCAGCCAGACCGGAACCTTCGCATGGGCGCGAATCGGCGTGCCGTCCGACAGAATGCGCCCCACGCCGCGAAAGAGCGTCATCGTCCCCAGCGTGACGATGAACGGCACCACGCGCAACAGCCCTACAAGCGACCCATTGACGCAGCCGGTGAAGCATCCCACCAGCAGCGCCGCAAGCACGCCGACGGCCGGATTGTATCCCGCTCGGAAACACCATGCCGCCACCGTGGCCGAAAGCGCGATGGCCGTTCCGGCCGAAAGATCGATTCCGCCGGCGATGATGATGATCGTCATGCCGAGCGCGGCCGTCCCCACCGCGGAAGCGTTCATCAGAACCGTCCGCCCGCTGTCGACAGTCAGGAAGCGAGGCGTCTTGTCCTGCATCCGCGACTTGACGACGTCTGCACCCCAGAAGACACAGAGAACGAGCATCAGCCCGGCAAACGGACCGAGCGCCGAGCCGAGCAGGCTGAACGCTCCCTCGCGCGGCACCAGACTTCCCGATGGCGACGGTTCGCTGCTCATGGTTCACTCTCTTCCAGTCCGATCGCGCTTTGCAGCAGCGACTCTTCCGTCCATTCGGCCGCGGGACGAATCTCCCGGAGCCGGCCGCGGGCCATCACGCCGATCCGATCGCACACCGCCAGCAGTTCCGTGAAGTAGCTGCTGACGAACAGAATCGACTTGCCGCGCGCCGCCATCGTTCCCATCAATCGATAAATCTCCGCCTTCGTCCCGACGTCAATCCCGCGCGTCGGCTCGTCGAGCAGCAGCACGTCCACATCCTGATGCAGCACCCGTGCGATCGCCACCTTCTGCTGGTTCCCCCCCGAGAGATCGCTCACCGGCTGTTCGGGAGACCGCGCTTTGACGGAGAGCGTCGACATCCAGTCGCGCACGGCCGCTCGGCGTCGTCGCAGATTGATGAACCCGGCCACCCCGTACTGCCCGAGTCGGCCGTAAGTCACGTTGTCGGCGATTGAACGCGAGACGGCGAGCCCCTCTCCTTTTCGATCTTCCGAAACGAGCCCGAAGATGTCAGCGTTTCCTGAGTTTCCGCCGTCGGAATGCGGACGCGGAGCAATCTGTACTGCTCCGCTTGCGACCGGGTCAAGCTGCATCAGGCAGCGCAGCAACTCGGTTCGCCCCGACCCGACAAGCCCCGCGATGCCGAGGATCTCGCCTCGCCGCAGTTCGAGCGAGACATCTTTCGGGGATCTGCGGCCGCTCAGTGCACGAACAGTGACAATCTCAGCTCCGGTTTCGTGCGGCACCTGTGGAAAGAGTTCGTCGATGCTTCGCCCGACCATCAGCCGCACAATCTCGGCTTCACCAGTCCCCGCCAGTTTTCCGGAGCCGGTGACATGACCGTCTCGAAGCACCGTGTAGCTGTCGCAGACCTGCCGGATTTCTTCGAGGAAGTGGCTGATGTAGATGATGCCGATTCCCGAATCACGCAGCTTGCGGATTACCGTGAAGAGATGCGCGACGTCGCTTTTCGTGAGCGAGCTCGTCGGCTCATCGAAGACGATGATGCGCGCTTCGTGCACGAGCGCGCGGGCAATTTCCACAAGCTGCCGCGCCGCGACCGACAGTCGATGCACCGGCGTCGAAAGGTCAAGCTCGGGGTGCCCCAGCAGGCGCAGCGCTTCGAGAATCCGCGGCCTTTGCTTCTTCCTCTGCAGAAGTCCCCAGCTCGACGTTTCATTGCCGAGCATGATGTTGTCTTCAACGCTCAGATCGGGCGCGAGATTGAGCTCCTGGTAGATCATTGCCACGCCGGCTGCGCGCGCCTCCTGCGGGTTGCCGGGACGGAATGGGCGTCCGCTGATGAGAATCTGCCCCGAGTCGGGGGCGTAGGCGCCGCTCAGGATCTTCATGAGCGTGCTCTTGCCGGCGCCGTTCTCGCCGAGAAGCGCCATCACACTTCCCGACTGGACGTCGAGCGAGACCCCGTTCAGCGCGCGTGTCGCGCCGAAGCTCTTGTCGATCCCCTGCATCGTCAGAAGTGAAGCGCCGCTGTGCACCACGGACGCACCATCACTCGCCGAATTTGTCGGGGTGGAGCAGCTTGTCGATCTTCGGCTCCGACATGTTCTCCGGTGTCGCGAGCGTTTCGCCCGTCACCATCCGCTTCTCGACCGGCTTCCCCGCCAGATGATCGGCCATGGCCTTCACCGCCAGGTAGCCCATGTTGACCGGATCCTGCAGGATGATGCCGTGCATTGTTTTCTGTTTCATCGCCTCGACGAATCGCGGATCCGAGTCGAAGCCGACGAATTTCACTTTTCCGCCGAGCTTGCGGTTTTCGATCGCCCGGAGCATTCCCTTGTTGATCGGTTCACAGACTGTGAAGACGCCGTCGACGGCGTCTCCGTGTGCGACAAAGAGCGACGTCGAAATCTGCAAAGCCT
Source organism: Planctomycetaceae bacterium (assembly GCA_050246455.1). Classification (GTDB taxonomy): domain Bacteria; phylum Planctomycetota; class Planctomycetia; order Planctomycetales; family Planctomycetaceae; genus CAZVJA01. The sequence continues at coordinate 2,878 of JBFWWA010000002.1, read as the reverse complement.
GTTCGGCGTCGGAGCTGACGCGCTGATCGGCCGAGAGAACTTTGATCTTCGGGTGCTTCGCGATCGTGTCGAGGAAGCCTTTCTCGCGCTGCTCGGTGCTTTCGCTTCCTTCCTGATACGGCACGAGGATCACGCTTCCTTCGCCGTTGAGAAGTTTCGCGAGATGTTCCCCCGCCATCACGCCGCCGTGGTAGTTGTCGGTCGCGACATAGCTGACGCAGATTTCTTCGTTTGCGAGTCCGCTGTCGAAGATGACGGTTGGAATTTCTCGCGTTTTCGCCCGGGTGACGACCGGCACGAGCGCATCCCGGTCGATCGGTGCGAGGACGATGCCATCGACCTGCTCGACGATGTACCCCTCGACGAGCTTGATCTGCCCTTCCTTGTCTTTCTCGTTGTTCGTCCCCTTCCAGAGGATTTCGACGTTGCCGAGCTCGTCCGCGGCTTTCTTCGCTCCGGCGTGAACAGATTTCCAGAAGTCGTGCGTCGTCCCCTTGGGGATCACGGCGATCCGCAGCTTTTTCGGACCTGCTTCTTTCTGCCCTGATGCGCCCGGTCCGGTTGCGGCTTCACCGCAGCCGATCGAGAGCACGAGCAACAACAGCCATCCCCAGCGCCGGGACATGCAGTTTTCTCCCCAAGTCGAAAAGTCGCGAAGGAGTCGGAACGTATTCAGAAAGAATACGCGGCACGAAACTCCATCCTACCAGCGGCGTGGAGCATCTCCAAGCGCCTGCGGGCGCGGGAGCCGGCGACTTCCCCTAGGTTTCCCCCGCGCCGCGTGCCTGAGCTTGTCCTTTCGCGACATTCACCGGCAGGAGGATCACCAGGCCGACCACGAAGAAGACGAGCAGGCTCAGAATTGCGAGATGCGGACTCTCCGTCGCCGCGAGAATCGTCGAGAAAACGACCGGCCCGAAAACGCTCACCGCTTTTCCCGACAGGTTGAAGAAGCCGAAGAACTCCGCCGACTTCTCCGCAGGCGTCATCAGGCCCATGATTGCGCGGCTGACCGATTGCGTTCCACCCAGCACGATCGCCGCCGCGGCCGCCATCATCCAGAACTGCCACTTCTCGGTAACGAAGAATGCAATGATGAGCAGCAGAATCCAGAGCAGGATGCAGCCGATGAGGACCGGCTTCTGCCCGAGCTTCTCCGCCAGATGTCCGATGGCGAGCGATCCCGGAAGCGCGATGAACTGAATCATGAGGACGACCTGTGCCAGCTCCCCCGCTCCCATCGCCAGGACTTGCATCGCAAAGACCGACGACTGGCTGATCATCGTCTGCACCCCTTCGTTGTAGAGAAGGAAGCTGACGAGGAAGATTGCGAGTATCCGGTAGGAGCGGACATTGCGGATCGTGTTTCCGACTTCGCCGAACGCGCGACGTGCGGCATGGAGGAACGGCTCGGGCTCGCGCGATCGCGCTTTCCTGTCTTTGAGGATCAGGAGTGACGGGATGGTGAAAAGCCCCCACCACAGCCCCATCACAGCGAGGCCGACCCGTTTGATTTCGCGTGCCTGCTCTGCCGTCGTGTCCTTCCCGAACATCAGGATGACCATCAGGAGCGCGAGGCCACCGCCGACATACCCCAGTGCGTATCCCCATGCCGAGACACGCCCCATGCTGCGGTCGTCGGCGATCTCCGGCAGAAAACCGTTGTAGAAGCCGAGTGACAATTCGAACCCCAGACTCGCGATCAGAAAGAGGGCGAGCACGAGCCATCGCTCTTCCGGTGGAACAAAGTACATCAGGAACGAAGCGACCGATCCGGTAAGAGACGTGAGGGCCAGCCACTTCCGCTTGGTCGCGTGTGCGTCGGCAATCGCCCCGAGAATCGGCGAGAGGACCGCCGCGATGAGCATCGTCCCGCCGAGCCCCCAGCCCCAGACAATCACGCCGGTCTTGCCGGGGAAGACGTCGGCCTGCAGGTACGAGACGAGAATGGTGATCGAGAGCGTGGAATAGGCGCTGCTCGCCCAATCGTAGAGCGCCCAGGCGAAAACTTCGCGGCGCGTTCCCGGCGCACTGTTCACCCGCGAAGGTTGAGCGTCATCCATGCGAGTTCCATTCGCAAAGTTCGATGGCGGTCGTTACGGAGCGGGTTCGCCCGTCGGGACGTCGAGCGTGACAAGCGGCAAATTCTTCGTCTGCATCTGGCGCGCGTCGTCGGCATCGACGTAATCGCTGTGGCAGCTTCCCTTGCCGGTTTCCGCATGCATCGCCTTTTTCGTTTTCGAGGCGAGCTTGTGGATCTCTTCAGGACTCAGCACGCCGCGTTTCTCGAGGATCTCCCGCTGTTCGAGGGAGAGGGCATCCGTGACTTTGGCGCGGTCCCACGAATACTCCGCTTCTTTGCCCGAGGCGAACTCGACGATCTCCTTCGAGATGCGGACGCTGCACCAGTCGTGGCCGCACATCGCGCAGAAATCGGTGTCGACATCGAGGTCTTCGTCGTGGTACGCCCGGGCCGTGTCGGGGTCGAAGCTGAGCTCGAAGTGCCGCTCCCAGTTGAGAGCCGCCCGCGCTTTCGTCAGCTCATCGTCCTGATCGCGCGTTCCCGGGATGCCGAGCGCGACGTCCGCCGCATGCGCCGCAATCTTGTATGCGATGCACCCCTGTTTGACGTCATCCTTCTTCGGCAGGCCAAGGTGCTCCTTCGGCGTGACGTAGCAGAGCATGCTTGCACCGTGGTAGCCGGCCGCGGTCGCGCCGATGCAGCTGGTGATGTGGTCGTAGCCGGGGAACATATCGGTAACGAGCGGTCCGAGCACATAAAACGGAGCGCCGTGACAAAGCTTGCGCTGCAGCTTCATGTTGAACTCGATCTGATCGAACGGGACGTGTCCCGGCCCTGCGATCATCACCTGCACGC
>JBFWWA010000001.1:0-36643 GCA_050246455.1 Planctomycetaceae bacterium | reverse complement strand
ACTTCACCGGCAATCAGCTCGACCGCTTCGTCGCAACCGCCGGCGTGCGCAGCAGCATGCAGTTCTGGCGCGTCTACCCGTCGGTGCAGAGCCGTGTTTTCAATCTCAACGGCCTCGCCCACAAGATGCTCGTTGAAGCGGGCTACGGCTGGACCGATTCGACGACCGATCTCAACGACATTCCGCAGTACAACGAATTCGAGGACGACGCACAGGAGCGCTTCCGTCAACGCTTCCTCGTCAATACCTACGGCGGCACCCTCCCCGGAATCTTCGAGCCGCGATTCTACGCAGTGCGCACCGGAGCCGGCAGCTCCGTCACCGCCCCTTGGCATGAACTCGTGGATGATCAGCAGGTCGCGCGGTTCGCGCTCCGCCAGCGATTGCAGACCAAGGTCGGACCTCCGGAGCGGCGACGAATCAAAGACTGGATGACGCTCGATCTCGAAGCGTCGTACTTCCCGAGCGAAGCGCGCGACAACTTCGGCGAAGAGTTCGGCCTGCTTGGAGCACGTTACGCCTGGCACGTCGGAGATCGGACCTCGCTGCTCGCGAACGCAACCTACGATCTTTACGACGACGCCCAGCAGCTCTGGAACGTTGCGGTTCTCAGCCAGCGCAGCGAGCGCGGCAGTGTTTATCTCGGCGTTCGTCAGATCAAAGGCGCCGGCGGGCTCGACAGTCAGACCCTCACCGCCAGCTACAGCTACATCATGAGTCCGAAATGGATCTCAACGCTCGGCACGGCGTATGACCTCGGCGAGAACCAGAACCGCGGGCAGTCATTCACCGTCACGCGCGTCGGGCTCGACTTCCTGATGCACATCGGAGCGAGCTTCGACGAAAGCAAGGATAATGCCGGAATCGCAATCTCCTTCGAGCCGCGCATCGGCCCGTTCGGCGGCGGCTCATCGACACAGCTGAGCTCACTCCTGTCGGGTGAAGACCGGTGACCGCTTGCCCCCAGAGGTGACGCATGTCGGCACAAGTCCATTCGAACGTCCTCGATCGAACATTGCCGTCTTCCGTGAGTTCGCGCCGCAGACCGGTATGGCGGCAACGACTTGTGGAAATCGAACGCGGTTTCTCACTCAGCCTGCGTGGTGACGGCGCACTCTTCGTTCACTTCTTCTCCGCAAGCGTCGTGATCGCCGCCGGGTTCACGCTCGGCGTTTCGCTGGTCGAGTGGAGCGTGATTGTTACGTCGCTCACGCTCGTTTTCTCCGCGGAGATGTTCCGTCAGATGCTGAAGTCGCTTCTGCAGAAGCTCGGGCACTACTTCGACGATCAGGGCCGGGCGGTGCTCCGCATTGCGGCCGCGACTGTGGTTCTGACCGCAGTCGGCGCGACAACGGCCGTCGGACTCATCTTTGCCCGCGCGATCCTGCAACTGTTCGCAGCGTGACACGGCACCCGGCATCGCTGCGCGGTGATCCACAACGGCTGCTAGCTCAGCAATTGAAAGATCCCGACGCACCACATCACTGAAAAAAGCGGCATTGCCAGGAAGACCCGCTTGTCTTCCGCGAGGGCGGCGAAGAACGCCGAGGTGATTGTTCCCAGGACCACGCCGGCTGCACCAATCATCCCCAGGAACACCAGTATCGCCGATCCCATGTTTCCACATGCAAGTACCATCGGAATCCCCTGATTCACTGTTTTTGATGCTGTTACAGTGAAAGGCGGAGGAGATTCGAAGATATCACGCCGCTTCCGATGTGAATCGGACAAACTGCCGGCATGCAAATTAGCGCGCGGAGTTTCGGCAGAGGGGATCAGGCCGGATCGCGCTCGCGCTGGACGGCCGCACAGAGCGGGTTGCGGCCCATAAAAAACAGAACACCCCGGTCCCTCCGAAGACCGGGGTGTCCGTCGTCGGCATGTGACTCGCCAATCCTTCAGCTACATCCCATGCTGTTTCCACAGTTGTGGCAGAGGTAGCAGTTGCCGTTACGCACGGTGATCGCACCGCAGTTGTCGCAGGCCGGCGCGTCCGTCTGGAACGTGGCGAACTGCTGGCTGCGGATTGCCGGACCATCGAGATCAGGCTGCGGAGCCACGGCGGCACCGACCGATTTCGCATGGCCGTTCGAATACGGCGCGACAATCGCCACCAGTTTCCTGGCGACATCCTCCGCCGTCGACACTTCCGGTTCCGCCGAAGACTTCGACGACGTTTCGGTCGTTGCCGGTTCTTCCCGGTGCGGAGTGTTCGCTTCCCGATAACCCGGGATGAACTGAATTCCGAACCAGCGGAAGACGTAGTCGACAACGCTCTTGGCGTTCGGGATGTCGGGGTTGCTCGTCCAGCCGGCCGGTTCGAACCGGGTGTGCGAGAACTTGTTGACGAAGACATCGATCGGCACGCCGTACTGCAGGCCCATCGACGTCAGCGTTCCGATGGTATCCATCAGTCCGCCGATCGTGCTTCCTTCCTTCGCCATTGTGATGAAGAGCTCACCCGGCTTGCCGTCCTCAAAGAGGCCGACGGTGATGTAGCCCTCGTGACCGCCGACGGAGAACTTGTGCGTCAGCGAATGGCGGGTTGACGGAAGGTGGCGTCGCACCGGGCGCGGCTCGGCAGCCTCTTCACCCTTCTTCTTGCGATCCCCTTCCTTCGTCGTCGCCAGCGGCTGACTCTGCTTGGAGCCGTCGCGGTAAATCGCGAGCGCCTTCAAGCCAAGCTTCCAGCCTTCGAGATACGCATTCTCGATATCCTCGACGGTCGAATCCTGCGGCATGTTGACCGTCTTCGAGATCGCACCCGAAAGGAACGGCTGGGCGGCAGCCATCATGCCGACGTGGGCATGCCAGCCGATCGTGCGCGTTCCCTTCGCCGCCTTGAACGCACAGTCGAAGACCGGAAGATGCTCCGGCTTGAGCTCGGGAGCTCCTTCGATCGTGTCGTTCTTCTCGAGGTAATCGAGAATCCCGTCGATCTGCGGCTGGTCATAACCCAGGGTCTTCAGCGACACCGGCACGGTGCGGTTGATGATTTTCATCATGCCGCCGCCGGCAAGCTGCTTGTACTTGACCAGCGCGATATCGGGCTCGATGCCGGTGGTATCGCAATCCATCATGAAGGCGATGGTGCCGGTCGGAGCCAGAACGGTTGCCTGAGCATTGCGGTAGCCGTGACGGCGTCCCGAATCGAGGCATTCGTTCCAGACCTGGCGTGCTGCGTTCTTCAGATAGACCGGGCACGCCGGATCGATCTTCTCGACGGCGTCGCGGTGCATCTGCATCACGCGGAGCATCGGCTTCTCGTTCTCCTTGTACCCGGCGAACGGGCCGAGGTCGGCGGCGATCTCACTGGATGTGAGATACCCCTGACCGTTGAGGAGCGCGGTGAGCGCGCCGCAGATACCGCGGCCGGCGTCGCTGTCGTAGGGAATTCCCATCGACATCAACAGGCTGCCGAGATTGGCGTAGCCCAGACCGAGCGGACGGAAGCGATGGCTGTTCTCGGCGATTGACGGCGTCGGATAGCTCGCATGATCGACGAGAATTTCCTGCGCGGTGATGAAGATCGCCGCTGCACGACGGAACCGCTCGACATTGAACGAACCATCCGGCTCCTGGAACTTCTTGAGGTTGAGGCTCGAGAGGTTGCAGGCGGTGTCGTCGAGGAACATGTACTCCGAGCAGGGGTTCGATGCGTTGATCGGACCCGAATTCGGGCAGGTGTGCCACTTGTTGATCGTGGTTTCGTACTGCACACCCGGGTCGCCGCAATACCAAGTTCCTTCGGCGATTTCGCGGAACATCTGCTTGGCATCGTACTCGGGGCCCGGCATGTCCGGGTTGGTGACCCAGTGAGTCTGCCACTTGCCGCCGCTGACGGTCGCCTGCATGAACGGATCCGAGAGACGGACCGAGAGGTTCGCGTTCTGGAACATGATCGAGCTGTAGGCTTCGCCGTTGAAGTTGGCTTCGTACTCTCCGCTATCAATGAGCGTACGGGCCTTCTTCTCTTCCTTGGACTTGGCCTGAATGAACTCCATGACGTCCGGATGCCAGTCCTTCAGACTCTGCATCTTCGCGGCACGGCGAGTTTTTCCGCCTGACTTCACCACCGCGGCAATCTGGTCGTATACCCGCATGAACGAGAGCGGGCCCGAGGGAATGCCGCCGCCCGAAAGCTTCTCGCGGGCGCTGCGAATCGTCGAAAGATCGGTTCCGGTCCCCGAGCCGAACTTGAACAGCATCGCTTCGCTCGCGGCGAGGCGCATGATGTCTTCCATGTTGTCTTCGACCGACTGGATGAAGCAGGCCGAGCCTTGCGGATACTCGTAAGGAGTTTCCGGACGGTGAATCGCGCCGGCTTTGACGTCCCAGTGGTAATTCCCCTGAGATCCCCGCACGCCGTACTGATGATACAACCCGACGTTGAACCAGACGGGAGAATTGAACGCGCCGTGCTGATGGAGGCAGAGCCACGCCAGTTCGCGGTAGTAGTTCTCGCCATCTTCGGTGGTCTCGAAGTAACCGTCTTCGATTCCCCAATCGGCGATGGTGCGCGCGACGCGGTGAATGACCTGGCGGATGCTCGATTCGCGCTCCGGCGTGCCGTGCTCACCGTAGAAGTACTTACTGACGACGACGTTCGTTGCGAGGGCGCTCCAAGTCTTCGGAATTTCGCAGTTCGTCTGCTCGAAGAGGATATCGCCCGATTCGTCTTTGATGTGTGCCGTCCGCATTTCCCATTCGACGGTGTCGAAGGGGTCGGTATTCGGCGGACAGAAACTGGGGGTAATTTTCATGGATGCCCCTCCGGTGTAGGGGGCTTTATGAGCACCGTTGCCGTTCGATGAAACTCCGGTCCGGCCCGCAGTCAATCCCTTAGCCTCGTGCATCATGCACTCCTTGAGTGTTCCTGATCGTAACTCTTCCAACCATCACGCTGAGACACCATCCTGCGCAGCGTCCGACTCAATCCCGTAGTTGCTTCCGATCCCGCTGGGGGTTCCGGCCGATCCATGTCAGCCAAAAAAAACCGCACGCTTCCGCGATTACGGGAAGGTGCTTTCGGGACAGATTGCCAATGTCAGTTTTCGGCAGCCGACGACGCTTTTCTGAACAAAAGCTCACTTAACGCGCCAACCCAGATTACCTGATTTTACCACTATTTGTTGGGGGAGTCCAGACGACTTGCACCAGATGTTGTGCGGTGAGACGGGATGCCACTATAAATCGGCCATCCAGGAAGTCAAGTTCGCAATCTTTTGTTCACCCTGAGACGGAGGCGAAAAATTGTTCTAACTCCGCGTCCGGCAGAGCATTGTTGAATTCAGAAAAAATGAAAGTTTGATGAAGCCAAACCGACACTCCGGATTCACATCGCACTTCGGATCAGGGCGAGCCCTCGGTTTGGCCTCGCAACGAATCCTGCGATTTGCAATCTCCTTCACCGAACCGAAACCAACACGCCGCATAGACTTCGCGTAAGATGGCCGGGGTTGAACCCTGTCGGTGCATCACGTCCTGAGCAACTTCTGCGCATTGTGTCTCCCCGGACCTGAGGCGAAATGATCTCGGTCAACGAACTGTCAAAAACGTTTGAAATCGGTGGACGCGAGATCGTCGCAGTCAATCGCCTGACGTTCACCGTCGGTGCCGGCGAGGTGTACGGACTCCTCGGCCCCAATGGTGCCGGAAAGACGACAACCGTCCGCATGATCCTCGGCCTGCTCCGCCCGACGAGCGGCTATGCCGAAGTCGACGGGCTCCGCTCCTCCGAATCGCCCGACGAGGTGAAGCGGCGCGTCGGGCTCGTCTCAGCCAGCGCCGGCGTGTACCAGTGGCTGACTCCGCGAGAAATGCTTCTCTTCTTCGCCGATCTCTACGGCCTCTCGCCGGAAACCGCGCGGAAACAGCTTGCGCACGTCAGCGAAGTGATGGGAGTGACGAAATTCCTCGACCAGCGCAGCTCGACCCTGAGCACCGGGCAGAAGCAGCGCGTCCAGCTTGCTCGCGCACTGATCCACAACCCCCCGATCATGCTTCTCGACGAGCCGACGCGCGGGCTCGACGTCTTCGGCAGCCAGGCAATCTTCGAATACATCGCAAAGCTGCGCGAAGATCGGCGCGCGGTCATCGTCTGCACGCATCGTCTGCACGAAGCGGAGAGGCTTTGCGACCGCTTCGGCCTGCTGCATCGCGGAAAGCTGGTGCTGGAGGGAACGCTCGCGGAGCTTCAGCGCTCGACCGGCTGTGAAACACTTGTCGAGATGTTCATGAAGTTCGTGGGGGATTCGTCGGTCGACACATCAACGGAAAGCCCCGCGGCATGAACTCCAGCTCGGCGCCTTCCCAGCCCCCCTTTGCGAGCGACGGCAACCGACCCGGCCGCATTGGACGGCTCGCGCTCAAGGAATTGCGAGAGACGCTCCGCGATCGGCGCACGATCGTCACGCTCGTCCTGATGCCGCTCATTGTCTATCCGATGTTGAGCCTCGCCTTCCAGAAATTCCTGCTGACCGGCGCAGCGGGGATGTCCCGCCAGGTTTCCTTTCGCGTCGGAGTCGAGTCGGAAGAGGACGCAAAGCTTCTCAATTCAACGCTCAAAAGAGGTCTGATTGCTGAAGATCTTCGGAGCCGGAGAGCGCAACGCCGCCGCAACGAAAAGCAACCGGGAGACGACAACGCGGGCGAAGTCGCCCAGGAAAACGAACGGAACCCGCCGAAGAGCACTCAACCGATCGAGTACTTCGTCTCCGATAATTTCGAGCATGACGTCTCGACGAACTCGATCGACGTCGGAGTGCGGCTGACGAACCGGGAGAAATTCAAAATCTCCGACGCCGACGAACTCGGGCTCGACTGTGAGCTGGTGTACTACGAGCCTTCGTTACGGAGCCGCGACGCCGCCGCTTTCATTGAACGGGTTCTCGGCACGCTTAATGCCGATGCCTATCGTCAGCAGCTGCGCGGTCTCGGGGTCGCGGGGCGGATCACGGTGGTCCGGACCGACCGCGTCGCCGTGGCCGCCACCGGCACCGGCGCAGCGCCGACCTCGACGTTGGCGACGCTCGTTCCGCTCATCCTGATTCTGATGACGATTACCGGAGCCGTCTATCCGGCGATCGATCTGACTGCCGGCGAACGGGAAAGGGGGACGCTCGAGATGCTCATCGCCGCGCCGGTTCCCCGCCTGCAGCTGCTTCTCGCGAAGTACGTCGCGGTCGTCACGGTCGCGCTCCTCACGGCGACAGTGAACCTGACGTCGATGATGATCACGGTCTCGAGCATGGGGCTGACCAGGCTCCTTTTCGGCGAGCAGGGGCTGTCGGTGCTGCTGACCTCTCAGATTTTCGCGCTGCTCGTTCTGTTCGCGGCATTCTTCGCAGCGGTGCTCCTGGCGGTGACGAGCTTCGCGAGGAGCTTCAAGGAAGCACAGGCGTACCTGATTCCGTTGATGCTGGTTTCCATCGCACCGGGGCTGCTCAGCATGATCCCCGGACTCAGCCTGCACGGCCCGCTTGCCGTTACGCCGCTCATTAATATCGTGCTCCTCGCGCGCGATCTCTTCGCGGGAGAAGCCTCGCCGATCATCACACTCGTGGTTGTGGCGACGACCGCACTCTTCGCACTTGCGGCCATTGGAATTGCGGCGCGAGTTTTCGGCACCGATGCCATCCTCTACGGAAGTGAAGGGGCCTGGGGAGATCTGTTCCGCAGACCGCGCCGTCCGGCGAGCGAGGCAAGCTTTACAAGCGCGCTCCTTTGTCTTGCGCTGATGTTCCCCGGCAACTTTCTGGCGGCGAACCTCGTCGCCCGGAGCACCGATATGCCGATGGCCGTTCAGGTGGCCCTCACCGCGGTATTGTCGGTGCTGCTGTTCGCGGGAATACCGGCGCTCGTCGCCGTCTGGAATCGCGTGCGCATCATCGACGGGTTTCGCATCAAGCCTGCTCCGGCTCTCACGTTCGTCGCGGCAGCCATTCTCGGCGTCTCTCTCTGGGCATTCGCACACGAAGTCGTCGCACTGCAACAGGACTGGGGGATCGTTTCATTCAGCGAGGAACAGCTCAAACTGACGAAACGGCTCCTCGACCAGGTTCAGCAACTGCCGCTTGCTCTCCTGATTTTCCGGTTCGGAATCATTCCCGCCGTTTGCGAAGAGTTCTTCTTCCGCGGCTATCTGCTCGGCGCACTCTCGACACGGATCAAGGCGCGCGACGCGATCATTGCCTCGGCGCTGCTGTTCGGTTTGTTTCATGTCCTGACAGACCAGCTTGCCGTCGAGCGGTTCCTGTCGACGGCGACAATGGGGCTGTTCATCGGATGGGTGCGCGTTCGAACGGGAAGCATCCTCCCGGGAATGCTGCTGCACGCCGTGCACAACAGTCTGATTGTGCTGGTGTTCCGCTTTCAGGATCAGCTCGAGAAACTCGGGCTCGGCCTTGAGCAAACGGCCGATATGGAGAACGCCCATCTCCCCGCAACGTGGATTGCCGGCGCTGCGATTGTAGCCGCTGCAGGACTTGCCCTGATGATCGCCGCCACGCCCAAGCGTGGTACGCCTGCAAAGGATCTGGAACCGGCCCAGGCGGTTCAATGACCTCGCGTTCAATGACGACGGCCGTGCATCTCACGATTCGTATTCGTACGCTTCTCGTTCGAACGGATTGTCGAGATACGGGTCACGCCCGCGGATCCACAAATAGAGACTCGCGGCGATATAAGCCGGGAGAAAGAACGGTCCCCATCGCTCGTACTGGCGAACATGGACGTGCTCATGATTCCGGCAGTAGTCGAGGCATTCGACATCGCGGCCGAGGATGACATGCCCGAGCGTCATCGCCGCACCCGCCCCCAGAAGCGGCAGGCCGTGCTTCAGGAATTTCGTCACCAGCCCCCCATGCACTTCGATCGCCCCGCGAACGACCTGAATCGACCCTCCCGTCATCCAGCCGAGAATCACCGCAAGCAAACCCAGTAGCGTGGCGGGTGACGCCCAGACATATTGGAAGCATCGCAGCAGGCTTCGCATCGGCAACTCGTGTCGTCTCGACTTCAGATCGACCGCTCGAGGAACACCTCAGGTACCGGTTCGCCCGTGGGTGTCTCGAAGTATCCTTCCTCGCATTCGCGCACGATTCGAAAGCCGAGCCGCTCGTAGAAGGGGACCGCCCCGGCTGCGGGGACCGAGTACAGGCTGAGCGACGTTGCTCCCCGGTCGCGCGCGATGCGAATCAGCTCCTCGATCAGATCGCGCGCCGTCCCCCGTCGCCGATGCTGCTCGCCGACTGCCAGTCCGATCACGCGCAGGCTTCCCTGCTCGATAAAGAATTTCACTGTGCCGGCGAGCTCGGTGCCGTCGAACGCCACAAGCCGTTCGAGTTTCGACTGAAGCTGGTGGCCGCTCGACTGAGCCATTTCCGTGGGACGGTAGATCGATCGGAGCGCTGCGTAGACCTCGTCCGCGAGTTTTGCAGCAGCCGGTTCGTCCGCGGCAGTCGCCGTTCGAATCGTCAGCGAAGCCTTACTCATCGTTTCGCTTCCATGGACTCAGACTTGAAAGTACCGATTGTTTTCGGAGATCAGCGGAAATAGAGTGAAATGCAGCGTCAAATCGTCTCGAGTTCATGATCACCGTTCCGATACAGGCAGACAATCATGAAACGCGAAAAGATTTTCTACATCCTCACGGCTCTCAACATCGTGCTGGTGCTCGGGCATTGGTCGGTCGCGGTCTCGGACCAGCAGCCGAGGCCGGAAAAAATCGTCCGGGCCGAAGTCATCGAACTGGTCGACAAGCAGGGACAGGCGCGGGCTCAGCTGTTTCTCGGAGAGGACGGCAGCGGCAATATTCGCCTCCGGGACGGCAACGGGCAGGTCCGCGTCAAGATCGGCAGCTCGATTGACGGAGGGACCGGCCTGCTTCTGTTCGACGACCGCGTCGAGCCGACGGTTCGTCTTGCGACAGACAAGAAAGGAACGAGCGTGACGCTGACCGACCGCGAGAACAAGCAGCGCGTCATCACGCCTTGAACGCGGTCCGACTACGGCAGAATATCGTCGACGCGAATTGCAATGGTGTTCCCTTTTTCGATGAGCCGCGCCGGCTCACCTTCTTCGATTCCGAGAGAACGAAGCTGCACGAGGTTGTCGGTGAGCTGTTCGACCACCTCCGCTGCGAAGATTCGCCCCGCGAACTTTGCGCGAACCCGATCACCGGGTGAGTACTTCACATTATGTTTCGGAGCGCGGACCTCGAACCCGGGAGGGGGGAAAGGCTGCCCCGGGGCGGGCCCGATCCCTCCCCGCATTCCGAACGCCGGCGGATCCCCATGGATATGCCGCTCGATCTCGGTGAAGTTCTTGCGGGGACCAGCCGCGCTTTTCTTACCGTACGAGAACGCGACGGCGCACCCGATCACCAGCAGGATCGCCACGGAGGATCCGAGCGCCCAGTACTTTCTGGCGGGAGGCCAGTTCGCAAAATCCAGGACGCCGGCAAGCCCGCCGCTCGCTTGGTGAGAGCGGCTCGATGACGGCATCGGCTCCCACGCGCCGGCATCCCCCCAATCTTCGGTGTCGATTTCCGGGATCGGGACGCTCCCCTTGCAGCGGGGGCACTTGACGGACTTCCCCGCGAACTTCCCCGGTGCGCGAAACTTCGCACGACACTCCGGACAGCGCCCGCTGACGGTTGCCGATCCGGTGCGCGAAGAAGACTTTCGGGGTTCGTCGTCTACCTCTCCGTCCTCGACGATCTCCGCCTGCGCTTTCGCCTGCTGGAGGTACTCGGGCGCCACGTTGGGGGGCGGGATTTTCTTGCCGTCGTTCAGGCGGACCCACTGTTCGCAGACGGGACAGACAACCTTGATCCAGTTGTCGACCGCGGTCTTCTTTGTTTCTTCGTAGTCGTAGTCTTCGCCATACGGGCGATACCGCGTCGAACAGCGCGGGCAGGTGACAATCATGCGCGATGAATCCTCAGGCCTCTTCCGCTTCGCCCGCTTCGGTGGATGCCTTCAACTCGTCCGTTTTCTCGCGAAGAATGCCGACCTGCTTTTCGAGTGCCGCTCGAGAGGTGCGGACACGATCGATGATTTTCTCGCCGTTGTTCTTGATGGTCGCCGCCCACTTGTCGATCTCTTCGAGCATCATGGACCGCTTTTCGATCTCGAGGATCGCCCGGTCGATCTCCTGAAAATCGACCTTCTGCGTTTCCGTCATCGTCTTGTTGCGGACGCAGAGCGCCCTCGCCAGCGACAGTCCCGCGCGGAAGTAAAGATCGGAAGTTGCATCTTCCGCATCCCAGATGATCATCACATCATTTCCAAAGCGTGACAGCGGCTCGATCCCCTCCGGTGCGAATTTTCGCGAAAAGACGAAGACTCCCACTTGCGCATCCCGGTTCTGCCGCGCCTGTTCAATTTCGGCCCGGGCGTCCGTCAGCGAATAGCCCGCAACTTCTTTCGCTTCGAGTACGATTCGCGCACCACCCGCCAGGCATTCGGGACCGAGCACGAGGATGCAGTCGCCGGTCTTGCAGTTTTTGATCTGCCCCGTTGACGATCCGCAGCGTTCCGCGACATCGCTGTAGCGCTGGGCTTCACGGCTGAGGTGCTCGTAAACGGCTTCTTCAAATTCAATTCCGTGCGTCGTCGAGCGGGCCGCTTCCTTCTTCCGGATGATCATCGCCTGCAGCGTCTCGCGCACTTCCTCCTGAAACTTGCGATTCACTTCGTGATGTTCTTCGTGCAGCTTCAGAAGTTCCCGCTTCAACCGCGCGAGAGCGGAATCTTCGACGTCGAGCGACAGATGGCTCTCGATCGCTTCGTTCGTGTTTTCGAGAATCCGCTTCAGCTTGGAAAGCGCCGACTTCTCCTCGTCGAGCGAGAACTCGCTCGTAATCGTCTTCTGCGCTTCGGTCACGCGCCGAACCAGCCCGCTCAGCGCAGAAGTTTCGTCATCCAGCGAGAACTCGCGGACCGCCTCGTCGATCTTCCCCTGCAGCTGCTCGGAAAACTTCCCCTGATGATCGGTGAGCTCCGAGATGAACCGCGTCAGCGCGCTTTCCTTGTTGTCGAGCGAGAACTGGCTGAGCACGTGCTCGCGCTGCACCTGCAACTGGTTTTCGAGCGTTTCTCGAAGAGCCGCCATGAGCCCCTGCGATTGATCGGGGCTGAGCCACTTGAGAAGCGGACTGTCTGCCCCGAAATGTGTCGCAAGGGTTCGCGCCAATTGCGAGTCGTCCGAGCCGATCTGTCGGCGGAGAATCCCCTCGAGTTCCCCGTCCTGCTTGATGAGCCGGTTGACCCGCTCTTCGAAACGACCGCTCTCGGGATCGAAATAATCCTTGAGCGTCCGTGTCAGTGTGTCGTTGACGAGGCGCGAGTGCCCGTCGAGCCTCGTCGCCAGGTCGCCGAGGAGTCGTTCGCTTTCTCGCCGCACGAGGTCGGCATCGATCTGGCCGCGCGCCTGCTTGAGCGCCAGCACGCCGATCCGCAGGGCATCGAGCGCGAAGTGCTCCCGTTCCCCACCTTCGCCATGCCGGACGAGCTCCGCGATGGTGTCGGGATCGCGGACGTCGAGTTCCAGCAAGAGCGAGAATGGAAGCCGGCTCCGATCGACTTCGTCGGCATCAGAATCGTATGTCGCTTCCAGGTTGAGCGCGTCAGACATGGGCTTCCTTTTCCGATCCCGGAGAACATTTGTTCCACGAAACCAGCCTATCCGACGGGCGCGAGGCGTTCAATTGGGCGTTGCCCGCCGCACAATCACCGGATCTGCCGGAATCCGGGCAGATTCCTGGGTATTCAGGCCGCTTCAAGCGGTGTTGCGACCTCCCATCGATCCGGATATTTTGATCTATGGATGTTCTGTGGGCGCGCGGCTCCCCGCACTCCCCGGCGCGGCATACTTGGAGCACAGATGACTCAACGCGCCCACACTCGATTCCTGGCCTGCGCGACACTTGTCGCCTGCTGCTCGGTCTGGCCGCTCGCCGCGGACGAAGCTCCCCGTCCCACCCCCACACCCGCCCAGATTGAGTTCTTCGAGACCAAAGTCCGCCCGGTCTTCGCCGCAAAATGCCAGAAATGCCACGCGGGCGAGAAGCACAAAGGAGGGCTCAGCCTCGACTCCCTCTCCGCAATTCTTGCCGGTGGCGATTCCGGCCCCGCACTTGTCGCCGGCAAGCCCGAAGAAAGCCTGCTCATCGAGGCGCTCAACTACAACGGCCTCGAGATGCCCCCGACCGGAAAGCTCGCGGAAGGGGAGATCGCCGCGATTACCGACTGGGTGAAGATGGGCGCGCCCTGGCCGGCCGAACAACCCGGCGCAGTGACCCGTAAAGGCGATTTCCAGATCACCGATGACGATCGGAATCACTGGTCGTTCAAACCACTCGTCCGTCCCTCCGTCCCGACAATCAGGCAACCGGCGGCAGCCGCGAACGCGATCGATCACTTTCTTCTCGCCCGGCTCGACGAGAAGAGCATTGCCCCCAATCCCGAGGCCGACAAGCGCTCTCTCCTGCGCCGCGCCTGGTACGACCTCGTCGGACTCCCTCCCTCCGCCGACGATGTCCGCGCCTTTGCGGCTGACGATTCGCCCCTCGCATTCGAGCGCGCTATCGACCGATTACTGGCGAGTCCGCACTACGGCGAGCGGTGGGGGCGGCACTGGCTCGACCTCGTCCGCTTCGCGCAAACCAACGGCTATGAGCGCGACGACGAGAAGCCCGAAGCGTGGCGCTTCCGCGACTACGTGATCGACTCGCTCAACGCCGACAAGCCGTACGACCGATTCCTCCGTGAACAGCTGGCGGGCGATGAGCTCGACGACGTGTCTCGCGAGACGATCATCGCCACGGGCTTCTATCGGCTCGGCGTTTGGGATGATGAGCCCGACGATCGCCGCACCGCCGAGTTCGACGAACTCGACGAAATGCTCAAGACGACGGGCTCGGCGTTTCTTGGTCTCACGCTTGGTTGTGCGCGCTGTCACGATCACAAATTCGATCCGCTGCCGCAGGAAGATTACTACCGGCTCCTCGCCTTCTTCCGCAACGTCGAACCGTACGGCGCTGCCCTGTCCGAAACACACTTCGGGCCGAACAAGAAAGGGATCTTCACCCCTCTCCCCACGGGGAACCAGGTCGCCGAGTGGAAAGCGCGGGAACAGAAACTTCAGGCGGAACTGACGCAGCTCCGCGGTCAGATCGCTTCGATCGAAAAGCAGCTCAACCCCGGCACCGCCGAGGCAAAGAAGAAGCTCGAAGGAGAGATCAAGCGGGTCAGCGAAGAACTGGAGCGAGTTCCGTTCGAGGTGGCGCTTTCGGTCCGCGAGCCGCACGCAGGGACGAAGGCCACGCATGTTCTCGTTCGCGGCAGCGCGCTCTCGCCCGGGAAGAAAGTCGAAGCGGGACTTCCGAAGATCTTCGGCGGCAGTGAAGCAACGAAGCCGGTTTCGCTCGCACTCAATGAGACGAACAAGCCGAACGACTGGCGCGGCATGCTCTCCGAGCTCGGTGTCCAGAAATCGCCGGGTCGGCGCAGAGCACTCGCCGACTGGATCGTTTCCAGCGACAATCCTCTCACCGCGCGCGTTTTCGTGAATCGCCTCTGGCAGCATCACTTCGGCCGCGGCATCGTCAGTTCGTCCGACAACTTCGGCCGGGCCGGCGATAAGCCGACGCACCCCGAACTGCTCGACTGGCTCGCGCGCGAGTTCATCGACGGCGGATTCCGGATCAAGAAGCTGCACCGGCTGATCATGACGTCGAATGCGTATCGCATGTCGTCGGCCGCCGACAACCCAACAGCGCACGCGATCGATCCCGGCAACGAACTCTTCTGGCGGCAGAACCTGCGCCGGCTCGACGCGGAAGCAATTCGCGATTCGGTCCTCGCCGCAAGCGGACGCCTCAACACATTGATGACCGGGCGCGGAATTTTTCCGGCGCTCTCGCAGGAAGTTCTTGCCACGCAATCGAAGCCGGGCCACGGCTGGGGAAAGAGCAATCCCGTCGAGGAAGATCGCCGCAGCGTTTACATCTACGTGAAGCGGACGCTGATGGTCCCGATGCTCGAAGCGTTCGATTACACGAACACCGCCGAGACGCTCGGCGTCCGGCCGATCACAACCGTCGCGCCCCAGGCGCTGATGCTGCTCAACAGCGAATTCCTGCGAAGCCAGGCCGTCGCATTGACCGACCGTGCGACATCCGAGGGAGGAGCAAGCGACAGCGAGTTCGCAACCATCGCATTCCGCCGCACACTCGGCCGCGATCCGTCAGAGCAGGAACGAAACGTCGCTGTCGAAATGCTCGCGGAGCAGCGTCAGCGATTCCTCTCAAAAACCGGAACGACCGACGAGACGGCAAGCCGCGAAGCGAAGCGTTCGCTCTGCCTGGTTCTCTTGAACCTGAACGAATTTGTCTACGTCGATTAGGATTCCGAAGAGTGTTTGAGCTGCTGGCGCCCCGAAGCCTCGGGGCGTTGAACGTGAGTGAGGAGATTGTCATGACACATGCCATGTGCCGGAATCGAGCCGCAGCGATGTTGTGTCTGTTGAGCGCACTTTTATTTTCGAGGGACGCGAGAAGCGATGACGCTATTATCGACACGATGGAAGTGGTCGGCAAGTTGAAAGGGATGTGGCGGCTCGACGCGGCGGAAGGGGAATTCCCTCAAATGATCCGGCTCTTCAACAATAACAACGGATCGTGGCAGCGCACGGCCC
Organism: Planctomycetaceae bacterium; assembly: GCA_050246455.1. Lineage (GTDB taxonomy): Bacteria > Planctomycetota > Planctomycetia > Planctomycetales > Planctomycetaceae > CAZVJA01. Next base: position 20,941 of record JBFWWA010000001.1, on the reverse strand, counting down.
AATCGCTTCCGTTTAATCTGGTATGGTTCGTCGATGGGAACGAACTTGAGTTCCTCAACTACGATTTCGCCACGAAGGGGAACACGACACATCTACGCAAAATGAGCCGGAAGTTCGCTTACAAGCTCGATGGCGATACGCTCCGTCTGACGCGCGATGATAAAACGATGACGTTCAAACGCTTCGAACCGCGACAAGTTCCTTCACCAGGCAACGGTGCGATCCGCGGAATTTCGAACGACGTGGCCGGTCGATTTATCCTTTTCGATCAGAACGAAAAGCAGGTTGTCCGCACTCCGTGGTCGTCGTATAACCGGGGTGGAATCGTCGAATTCTTCGAGGATCTGAAACCCGGGAAATACGTGCTACTTGGAGCCTCTCCCGAGATGTCGGCTGCACGGCAGGAAATCGAAGTCGTCGCTGATAAGGAAACCGTCGTGCGAATCGAGTTCGGACAGAATGCCAGCCGCATCCAGATCGACCGTTCCCAGGCTGAACGAACAACCGCAGGTTCGGCTCGTAAATAGGTAACGTTCATGTCCCGTGACCAGACATCAAAAGGCGAGTTCTGCGGGCGCACCCGTCGCGAGTTTCTCTGGGAAACCGGCGCGGGGTTCACCGGCATCGCTCTCTCGGCGCTGTTGCAGAAAGATGGTTACTTCGCGAAGGCCGCCGAATCGTCCGTCCCTCCGGCGTATGTGAATCCGCTTGCCGCAAAGCTGCCGCCGTTTCTTCCGAAGGCGAAGCGCTGCATCTTCCTCTTCATGTACGGCGGTCCGTCGCAGATGGACACGTTCGACTACAAACCGGAGTTGCAGAAGCGCGACAAGAAAACGGTCAAAATCGAGATTCGCCGCGGCTCCTTCCGCGACCAGGTCCTGCAGGCCTCCAAGCGAAGCTTCAAGCAGCATGGCGAATCAGGGCTCTGGTGTTCCGACGCATTCCCGCACACTGCAAAGCACGTCGACAAGCTCGCCGTCATCAAGTCGCTCTATATGGACTCGTTCGCCCACGGGTCGGCGCTTCTGCAGATGAACTCGGGGAGAATTATTCAGGGTCATCCCGCTCTCGGATCGTGGGTCAGCTACGGTCTCGGAACAGTCAACGAGAACCTGCCGTCGTTCGTCGTGATGCTCGACCCGCGCGGCGGCCCGATCTCCGGCGCTGCTAACTGGATGAGCGGCTACATGCCCGCGGTCTATCAGGGAACGGTGCTCCGCTCGACCGGCAGGCCAATCCTCAATCTCGCACCCTCTGCCGATATCTCGGTCGATGCGCAGCGCGAACAGATCCGCGCAATCAATCGCCTCAACGCCGAACATCTCGCCACCCGGCCCGGCTATTCCGAACTGCAGGCGCGAATCTCGAGTTACGAACTCGCATTTCAGCTGCAGTCGACCGCGCCGGAGGCGCTCGCCATCGATGAAGAATCGCTCGATACGCAAACAATGTACGGCCTGCATGACCCCAAGCCGGATCACAAGCTGTCGTTCGGTCCGCAGCCCTTCGGACGGCAATGCCTCATTGCGCGGCGGCTGCTCGAGCGCGGCGTTCGCTTCGTGCAGATTTATCACGGCGGCGGCCACAACGACGAAAACTGGGACGCGCACTCCGACGTCGACAACAATCTGAAAATCCACGGTCCCGAAATCGACAAGCCGATCGCGGGACTGCTCGCTGACCTGGAACAGCGCGGCATGCTCGACGACACCCTCGTCATCTGGGGCGGCGAGTTCGGCCGCCAGCCCGTGACGCAGAACGGGTCGGGACGCGACCATAATCCGAAGGGCTTCACCTACTGGATGGCCGGCGGCGGCGTCAAACCCGGCATCAGTTACGGAGAGACCGACGAGATCGGACACGAAGCGGTGACGAACCGTCATCACATTCGCGATCTGCACGCGACGATTCTGCACCTGATGGGTTTCGATCCGCAGAAGCTGACGTACTTCTACGGCGGACTCGACAACCGCCTTACGGGAGTGCAGGGGGGTGAAGTCATCCAGGGACTGCTCGCCTGATACTGCCGCTCCTTTTTTGTATACCCAAACTCGACACTCAACCTTTGCCCGACAACCGGAGAGATCGATGATGCCGCTCTTCCCTCGAACGACACTTCCCGCATTGCTGCTGGCAGGGCTTTGCGCTCTTCCTGCGCTCACATGCGAGGCCGCCGACAAAACGTCTGCCTCCGTCAATGGCTGGCCGCAAGTCTTCGCCGATGATTTCAATTCCGCATCCGCGGAACGCTGGGAGCCGAGCGACGCGAATGCCTGGAAAACGGTCGACATCAAAGGGAACTACGTCTACTCGCAGTTCCAGGCGAGCAAAGTGAAGACTCCGGTCCGTTCGCCTTTCAATCGTTCGATGATCAAAGACCTGAACGTCGGCAGTTTCCAGATCGACGTGAAGCTGCAGTCGACCGGGCGAGATTACGGGCACCGCGACCTGTGCGTCTTCTTCGGATACCAGGATCCGGCGCACATGTACTACGTCCATCTCGGCAAGAAGGCCGACGACCATGCGAATCAGATCTTCATCGTCAACGGCGAGCCCCGCAAGAAAATTTCGACCGTCAGCACCGACGGGACGAACTGGGATGACGAGTGGCATCACGTCCGCGTGCTCCGCGATGTCGAGTCGGGCCGCATCGACATCTTCTTCGATGACATGCAGACTCCGGTGATGCAGGCGACCGACAAGACGTTCAAAAACGGCCAGATCGGCCTCGGCTCGTTTGACGACACCGGCAACTTCGATGACGTCGTCGTCTTCGCCGACAAGCAGCCGAGCGCGACGCACAACGTTGCACCGAAGGGCTACACCGCGCTCTTCAACGGCAAGGACCTCTCCGGCTGGAAGGGACTCGTCGGCAACCCGAAATCGCGCAAGGAAATGGCGCCCGAGAAGCTCGCCGAAGAGCAGAAGAGCGCGGATGAGAAGATGCGGGCGCACTGGAAGGTTGAAGATGGTGCGCTCGTCTTCGACGGCAAGGGGGACAGCCTCTGCACCGCGAAGGACTACGGCGACTTCGAGCTTCTCGTCGATTGGAAGATTCTGAAAGCGGGCGACAGCGGCATCTATCTCCGCGGTTGGCCGCAGGTGCAGATCTGGGATCCGGATGAACCGTCGTACAAGAAGCATGGCGCCGACAAGGGATCGGGTTCGCTCTGGAACAATGCCAAGCATGAGCGGTTCCCGCTCGTCCGGGCCGATAACCCGGTCGGCGAATGGAACACGTTCAAGATCCGCATGGTCGGCGACAAGGTCTCGGTGTGGCTCAACGACAAGCTCGTCACCGACAACGTCGTGATGGAGATCTATACCGACAAGGACAAGCCGATCGACGCCACCGGCCAGATCGAGCTGCAGAACCACGGCAACACGCTTTACTTCCGCAACATCTACGTGAAGGATCTTTCCCATCCTGAGCCGGAACCAGTGCCAGCCCCGGAGGTCGCGATGAGCCCGACTCCCACCGCGAGCTGCCCCGTACCGGCGACGAGCGATTGTTGTCCGGAAGAGAATCGGTCGCGACTTCGGCGCCTGTTCGGGCGATTGCGCAACGACAACGACCGCTGTTGCGGGCAGTAGTCGAACGTGCCGCGGCTCATTGATCTTGATCCACGCCCACGGAAGGCATTCCGTGGGCTTTTTCACGCAGAAAGAATCCTGTGGATCTCGGCGGAAAATCGGCGATCGTCACCGGCGGTGCGGTCCGGATCGGACGTGCGCTCTCGATCGCACTGGCGCGCGAGGGAGTCAACGTCTGTATCCACTACGGCTCGTCGATCGCCGCAGCGGAAAAGACCGCTTCTGAAATTGAAAGCTGCGGCGTAAGGGCCACCGTCATTCAGGCGGACCTGCGGAAGAGCGCGGAAGCGGCCCGCAGAGTCGTTGAGCATGCGGCCGAGAAATTCGGCGCCGTCGATTTTCTCATCAACAGCGCCGCCGTCTTCGAAGCGGCGACGCTGGCTGATACGACGGAAGAATCGTATGACCGTCACCTGGCGATCAATCTCAAAGCTCCTCTTTTTCTCTGCCGGGAGTTTGCAGCGCAGTTGAGTTCGAACCGGAACGGTCACATCATCAACATCGCCGACTGGCGGGGAACCCATCCCGTTCCGGGGCATCTCGCGTACACTCTGACAAAATCCGCTATCGTCACACTGACGCAGATTCTCGCGGTCGAGCTCGCTCCGGGAGTTCAGGTGAACGCGATTGCACCCGGCGCAATTCTTCCCCCACCGGGAAAGGATGATGCCTATCTCGACCGGATCGCCGCGAAGATTCCGCTCAAGCGTTCCGGTTCTCCTGACGACATGACCGCCGCCGCAGTCTTCCTGCTCCGTTCTGAGTTCATCACCGGCGAGATCATGCACGTCACCGGCGGTGAGCATTTGTAAACAATTGGTAGCGCCGAACCGACGACAAGTCGTCGGCAAAGGTTTTAGTTCCGGTAGCCTGTAGTCGGTAGCCCGTAGCCGCTTATTCCGAGGCCCGCCATGTCCGACCAGATTCTCATCAATGACCTGTTCCTCAGAACGATCATCGGCATCAATGACGACGAACGAACGGACCGGCAGGATGTGCTGGTGAACCTCATACTCGATGTCGATACGCGCGCGGCGGGCCGTTCCGACGACATCAACGACGCAGTGAACTACCGGACGATTGCGAAGCAGGTCATCGAGCTTGTCGAGACGTCGCGGTTCTTTCTGGTCGAGCATATGGCCGACGAAATCGCCCGCGTCTGCCTGAAGGATGCCCGCGTGACGCGCGTCCGTGTGCGTGTTGAAAAGCCGGCCGCCCTCCGCTTCGCAAGATCGGTCGGCGTCTCGATCGAGCGGACGCGCAATGACCTCTGAGACGAACCCCGCCCGCGTCTTTCTTTCCCTCGGCTCGAATATCGAACCCGAGAAGAACCTCCCGGCGGCCGTGCGGGAACTCGAACGCTTCGGATCAGTACTCCGCGTCTCGCAAGTCTGGCAGACCGCTCCGGTGGGCTGGACCGACCAGTCCGATTTTCTCAATGCCGCCGTGCTCCTCGAAACGAATCTCACGGCGCAGCAGTTCCGCGCTGTCGCAATTGCAGCCATCGAAAGCCGGCTTGGCCGAGTCCGCGATCCGGACAACAAGAACGCGCCGCGCACCATCGACATCGACATCGCCCTTTACAACGACGACATCATCGAGTCGGAAGGTCGAAAGATTCCCGACCCCGACATTCTCACGCGTCCGTTTGTGGCAGCGACTTTAGCGGAACTCGATCCGGAACGTGTCCACCCCGAGACGGGTGAATCGCTCCGGCGAATTGCGACGAAACTGCAGGCGAGTGCACCGGCGATGACGCTGCGAAGCGACGTCCAGCTCGCGCCAAAGTAGGGCGAGCCGAGGCCGCCCGGCCGCGAGATTTCGTCTCTATTCCGGAAGAACACTGAAGTTCCTGAGCGCGCCTCGGCGTACAATTGGCCAGGCAGGAACACGTTCCACACTTCTCGCTGGGACGAACTTCAGAGATGTCACTTCCCGACAACCCATCGCCGACGGTCCCTTCCGCTTCCCGGACGCGAAGTGCCGGTCGATTTGTTCAACCGTTGTATCGCCATGTGGTCGGCCTGCTCGCGTTTCTCTGGCTGGGGGGAGTCGCGCTTCTGATCTGGCACGCGAGCAACCTGCAGCGGCGGCTTGTCGAAACGGCCGCGCTGCACGGCGCCCAATTGCAAAGCCGGATGCTCGAGGAGTTCCGTTCGCTCTACACTTCGGAAGTGGTCGACCGAATTCGCGCGCACGGCGTGGCAGTGACGCACAACTACGACGACCCGGCAAACGACGGCAAGGCAATTCCCCTTCCGGCGACGTTCACCATCAAGCTGGGGGAGAGATTGCAAACCGATGAATCCGGTCTCTCGGTTCGTCTTTTCAGCGATCATCCCTTCCCGTGGCGAAAGGAGGGTGGACCGAAGGATGACTTCGAACGCGAAGCCCTGACGTGGTTGCGACAGAACCCCGAACGCACGTTCACGAGGTTCGAGGAAGTCGAAGGGCGGCAGTCGCTCAGGCTGGCCCGCGCCGACATCATGCGGAAGCAGTGCGTTGAATGTCACAACTCCCACCCCGACAGCCCCAGGACCGATTGGAAGGTCGGCGACGTGCGCGGCGTTCTGGAGGTGATTCGCCCGCTCGGAAACATGACGGCAACCGCGGAAACCGGCATGCGCGAGACGTTCGTGATCGTCGGCATCGTCTCGGCGCTGGCACTCGCGGGCGTTTCGCTCGTCGCGGGGAAGCTGGCTCGCGATTCGAAGGCGCTGGAATCTCAGGTCGCGGAGCGGACGGCGGAGCTGAGCCTGGCCAATGAGCGGCTCGCGCGCGAAGCCGCCGACCGCAGGAAGGCGGAAGACGTCAGCCGGGCGGGGGAGGAGCGTTTTCGCACCATTGCAGAAACCACTCCGACAATGCTCGCGATCTTTCAGGGAACCGGCCACGCCTACGTGAACCCCGCGACGGAGCGGCTGCTCGGCTACACGCGCGACGAACTGTTGCATCGCAGCTTTCTCGACTATGTGCATCCCGATTTCCAGCAGCTCGTCAAGGAACGGAGCCTCGCCCGCCAACGCGGTGAGTACGCCCCATCCCGCTACGAGATCAAAATCGTGCGCAAGGACGGCCGTGAGCTTTGGGTCGACTTCGCGGCCGCGGTCATCGAGTACGAAGGGCAGCCGGCGGTCCTCGGCATCGTCGTCGACATCACCGAGCGGATCGAAATGGAACGGAGCCTCCGCACCGCGATGGAAGCCGCCGAGACGGCCAACCGCGCCAAGAGCACGTTCCTCGCCAACATGAGCCACGAGATCCGCACGCCGATGAACGCCGTCATCGGAATGTCGGAGCTGCTGTTCGATACCGAACTGAGTCCTGTCCAGCGCGAGTACCTCGGTATCGTCAAGGACTCGGCCGAATCGCTGTTGACTCTCATCAACGACATTCTCGACTTCTCCAAAATTGAAGCCGGGAGGCTCGATCTGGACCGCGTCGCGTTCCAGCTTCGCGATGTTCTGGGAGATACGATGAAGGCGGTGGGGCTTCGCGCCCGCGGCAAGGATGTCGAGATCGCCTGCCACATCCATCCGACCGTTCCCGAAGTTCTGATCGGCGACCCGCACCGGCTGAGGCAGGTGGTGACCAATCTCGCCGGCAATGCCGTCAAGTTCACCGACCACGGAGAGGTCGTGCTCGATGTGGCGGAAGAATCTTCCTCCGACGGCGAACTGGTTCTGCATTTCACCATGCGCGATACCGGGATCGGCATCCCGGCCGAGAAACAACACGAGGTCTTCAACGCGTTCTCGCAGGTGGATGCCTCGACGTCGCGCCGCTACGGCGGCACGGGCCTCGGCCTCGCGATTGTCGCGCGTCTCGTTTCGCTGATGGGTGGCCGCATCTGGCTGGAGAGCGAAGTCGGACGCGGCACCCGAGTTCACTTCACCGCCCGGTTCCAGCGCGGGAAGGCGGAGAACGTTCCCGCCCCCGGTTCGATCGAGCAATTGCTCGGCCTTCGCGTGCTCATCGTCGACGATAACGAAACGAACCGATTCATCCTTCGCGAGATGCTCACCAGCTGGGAGATGCTTTCCACAACGGTCGCGGACGCGAAGTCGGCACTCGACGAACTGCACCGGGCGCGTCAGGCCGGCACACCGTATCAGGTCGTTCTCACCGACGTGCACATGCCGGATGTCGACGGCTTCCAACTCACGGAACGCATCAAGAGTGAAAGTGAACTCGGGGGCCAGGTGATCCTGATGCTCTCTTCGGGGGACAGTCCCGACGATGTCAATCGCTGTCGCGAGGTCGGAGGGGCGGCCCATCTCATCAAGCCGGTCAAGCAGTCGGATCTTTTCGACGCGATTGCGACGGCACTCCATGTCGCATCGGCCGACGTGCAGCCGAGCCCGAGCGTCACGCCGGAGCCGCCGGAAGCACCGGCAGGGACGCGGCCGCTGCGAATCCTGCTCGCTGAAGACAGCTATGCGAACCAGCGGCTCGCGGTCGGGTTACTGACCAGGTGGGGACATCGCGTGACCGTTGTCAGTAATGGAAGCGAGGCCGTCGCTGCCGTTGAGGCCAAGCCGTTCGACCTGGTGCTGATGGACATTCAGATGCCGGAGATGGACGGCTATCAGGCGACGGCCGTCATCCGGGAACGCGAAGCACGCAAAGGAGGCCGCATCCCGATCGTCGCCATGACCGCAAACGCGATGAAGGGAGATCGCGAAGAATGCCTGGCGGCGGGAATGGATGGCTACGTCGCCAAACCGATCCGACGCCCGGAGCTGCAAAAAGTGATTGAGGAAGTCCTCTAGGCGTTCTCGACCGCGCGGGGATCATCCGGTCCCGGTCACTTCGAAGCGAGCGCCTTCTCGATCGCTTCTTCGATCGATTCGCCGGAATCGCGGTTCCAGGTAATCGTTCCACTCTTGTCGACAACCCACATCCCGGGAATGTAGTCGGCCTTGAGGTCAATGAGCGTGTTTCGCGCGCCGTATCCATTCAGCCAGGTGATGCCGGTCGAACTCAGAAAGGATTGAATCTCCGGTAAATCGTCGGGGCCTTCCGCCGTCAATCCGATGAAGACGACGCCGCGCTCCGAAAACTTCTTGTGTAGCGCAACAAGCTCCGGCGCTGCCATCCGGCAAGGGACGCACCAGGTCGCCCAGGCATCGATGACGAGCACCTTTCCCTGCAGACTCTCGGCCGTCGGCGCCGGGCCGTTCAACCAGGCGTATGCCGCGACGGGGGGCATCCGGTTCCCCGGTTCCAGTCCGCCGCGCTTCTCGGCATTCGCACCGCTGCGAATCCAGACGGACAGGAGCGTTGCAACCAGCACCACTCCCGCCAGGACGAGCAGGGGACTCCGTTCCTTTGACTCCGCCATATCGGCGTCCTCTCCCAACGGGTGGTTCGTCGGCCGGAACTACAGAATCTCGAGCGTCGGCATCTTCGGCGTTTCCAGAAGCTGCCGTGCGACTTGAATTGCCGTCTGCTCGCACATGTTGAGCAGATGCGGCCGCGCCGGACTGTCGGCATCGTAAAGCGAAGCGGTCCGCCCTTCGTCACCGCGCACGCGAATCTGCGCTTCGATCGGAATCTCGCCGAGGAAGGGAACCTTCAGCTCTTCGGCTTTCTTGCGCGTCCCGCCGCGGCCGAAGACATCGCCGCTCATGTTTTCCACCATGCCGATGATCGGAATATTCACCTGGCGGAACATGCTGATCGCTTTCACCGCATCGAGAAGCGCGACCTGCTGCGGCGTGCAGACGACGACCGCTCCGGCGAGCCCGACCGATTGCGACAACGTCAGCGAGACGTCCCCGGTTCCCGGCGGCATATCGATGATGAGATAGTCGAGCTCCCCCCAGTCGGTGTCTTTAAGGAACTGCGTGATCGCGCGGTGCAGCATCGGGCCGCGCCAGACGACCGCCTGCTCCGGCTTCACGAAGAATCCCATCGAGATCACTTTGAGGCCGTTCGCATTGACCGGCTCGATGCGCGTGAGCGATTCGCCGCTGGCTGTTTTCTGTTCGAGAGCGGCCGGCTTTCCTTCCGTCACGCCGAGCAGATGCGGAATGCTCGGTCCGTAGACGTCGGCGTCCATCAGGCCGACGCGCGCCCCGAAATGGTTGAGGCCGAAGGCCAGGCTCGCGGCGATCGTGCTCTTGCCGACGCCTCCCTTGCCGCTGCCGACGGCGATGATGTTGTGCACCTTGAGTCCGACCGAGCCGCCGGTGTCCTTACCGCGCACCTTTGACGAAAGCTCGACTTCGGTCTTGAGGTCGGCGCCGAATTTCGCGAGGGCCGAGCGAATCGCTTCCGTGATCCGTTCCTGCTTCGGGTACGCGGGGGTGGGGAGCTCGATCTGGACTTTGATCACGTCCCCCTGGATCGCCGCCCCCTTCACCATGTTGAGCGCGCCGAATGAACGCCCGATTTCCGGATCGGCGACATCCTGCACTGTGGCTCGAATTTCCGCATCGTTCGGCTTCACGCTGACTCAACCTCTCTGCTGAAACGGACTCGTTGTGGCTCCGCCGATCGTCACTGGGCGTCCCTGTCCGGGGGAACTTGCGTTGTAGCGGTCTGTCGGCGCTCGTGCAATCGAGCCCATTGCGGTTCTCGCGAACGGGAATCGACCGATTCGCTCCGCGGCACGCGGCATGCGAGATCTTCCCGTTTTTGCCGCATCCTTTGGGAATTCCGCACGATTTTCCAAATGTTGCACGGATCGGCGCCAAAGGTTGCCGCATTAAAGGCACAGCGCCGGGAGTGTCGAAGTTTCCGTGCTTCCGATGCGTGCGTTCGGCCGCCGTCCTCTTCGCGTCCCGCAGGGACCGCGTGAGAATTGATGAGCACTTCGAGTGCCGGGAATGCGGACGCTTCGAAATCCCTTGAGTCCCAAAGGGACGACTGACGGCCAGGATTGACGAGTCGATTCAGCCGTCCCGACGGGACTAGCCTTCGCTGGGGATGAAGTTTCCCCAGCACTGAAAGTGCTGGGCTATTCTCGATCGTCCCTCCGGGACACGTTGCGCGAAGCACGGCTCGACGATCAGGCACTGCGACATCGCGGCGAATTCCCGGACAGTCGCTGGCAAGCAATCGGGGCCACGCGAGCGCTTCTGCAATCCCGGAAAGACTGAGGGCTGATCGTTCGACGGAGAATTCGGCGGCAACGTCGACTTCGAGCGTCGCGTCTCTGCGCTGCGTGACGGCGCTGATCGCTTTCGATTGGGTTCGTGTCGTGATGTTCATTCTCGGATCCCGCGTGCGGAAGTTCCTGTCGTTTTCGATCGATCGAGCTGACACCCGCTGCAAACTCGATGACTCGTTTCCGGCAATCCCATCTTGCGCGGGATCCGAATCTCGTCAATGACTTTTTGCATGAAACATCACTGTAAAATCCAAAGATTTCTGTAACTTCAATGTCGAATGATTGAGGCGCAGATGATGCGCGGGCGCTCGGACGCCGAACGTCACTCAAAACCGGCTCAGATCGAGGCGATGCGCGGCGACCGTTCGCGGCGCAGTGCGAGTCCCGTCACGTCCATTGTCGCCGGCAGAGCGCCGCGATGCGGTCGCCGGTGACGTGATCGGGAAAGAACGCGAGTCCGCCGAGTTCGCGGACGATCCATTCGAGTTCCGCGGTCTGCTGCGAACCGATGCAGACGAACGGGACCGACTGCGAAGCGCCGACCGATCGGCCGAGCAGCTGCAGACATTCTCCCGGGCATTCGTCGAAATCGAGAACGACGACGAAGCTTCCATCCGCCGCCAGATGCCGTTCGACATCGCGCAGCTCCGTGCACCAGCGAATCCGGGTTTCCTCCCCGACAAACTGCCGCTGCATTTCCGGAAACCAGCGCGGCCGCCGCTCGAAGACAACGACCGTGCGCGGCTCGGCAGGCTCGCCGATCCGCCCGCTCTGGTATGTCGTCAACGGTGCGTCTGTCATGGTTTAGCCGTCAGGGGGGACCGAACTCTTGACTGGATTTCGCGCTCTGTGGTGGCCGGTCTCCCGACCGAGCCACTCCCGCGTGACCGGAGGTCCCCATCAATCGGGGTGGAGACCTGCGGTCGTCCCGAGTGGCGTGGTCAGGAGACCAAGCCATAACGGAGGAATTCGCTTCGCTTGCCCGCGAACCGCGCGCTAATTACCCTCTGGGTTACCAATTCAGAGGAGAACCCGCAACATGTCGAATACCAGCTCGTCGCCTCTCGTCGGAATTCTCATGGGGAGCAAGTCCGACTGGGAGACCATGCAGCTCGCACACGAGACCCTCACGCAATTCGGAATTTCTCACGAGTGCCGCGTCCTGTCGGCGCATCGCACTCCGCACGACACGGCGGAATTCGTGACCTCGTCCGAGAAGAACGGCACCGAAGTGTTCATCGCCGCCGCCGGCGGCGCCGCTCACCTGGCCGGCGTCGTCGCCGCCCATACCGTGCTGCCGGTCCTCGGCGTGCCGATGAAAGGGTGGTCGCTCGACGGTCTCGATTCGCTTCTTTCGACGGTGCAGATGCCGCGCGGGATTCCGGTCGGAACGCTCGCCATCGGCAAGGCAGGAGCCGTGAATGCCGCTCTCCTGGCGATCAGCATTCTCTCGCTGAGCCGTCCGGAGTTGCGCGAACGCCTGAAAGAAAGCCGCAAAGAGCAGGCGAAGCAGATCCTCGCCGAGAAGCTCGTTTAACGCACTCCCCGGAGCACAGACATTCTTGTCTGTGCTGTGGGGGGACGGATTTGCGAAGGGCACAGACAGGAATGTCTGTGCTCCGGAATGCAGTGCACACAAACACGAAGTCTGTGCTCCGGAAAGCGCGCGGGGCGTTACTTGCTCGACGTCGGCGCGTCGTTGCGGAACTTGCGTTCGAGGATCATGACCGTCACGTCATCGGGGGGATGCGTGGCGGGGTGGTACTCGCTGATCGCTTTCCGAATGACCTTGAGCAGCGCCGGGGCCGGGAGGTGCGGATTCTCCGCAATCAGCTTTTCGAGGCGCTCGCGGCCGAACAGCTCCCCTTCCGCGTTCGGAACTTCAATCGTCCCGTCGGTCGCGAGCAACAGCAGATCCCCCGGCTCGAGCTTCACGGTATTGCCGGCGGGAACGTTGAAATCGGTGGCGAAGCCGAGCGGCAGCCCGGTGCTTTTGAGCGGCGAGAAGGTACCGCTCCCCCGATGAAAGTGCAGGGCGGGGCCGTGTCCGGCATTGGCGAACGTCAGCTCGTGCGATTCCGGATCGAGGGCGACCATCAGAAAGGTGATGAATCGTCCTTCACCAAGATCGGGCGCGATCGTTTCCGAAAGCAGTGAAAGGATCTGTTCCGGCTCGGAACGGGTCCGCGACAGGACGTGCATCATCGCCCGCACGGACGCCATGATCAGACTCGGCCCGACGCCATGCCCGCTGACATCCGCCACGACCAGTCCGAGACGGCCGTCGGGGAGCTGCACGAGGTCGTAATAGTCGCCGCTGACCGATTGCGCCGGCTCCCACCAGGCGGCGAGCTCGTATCCGGGGACGTCCGGCAACCGGCTCGGCAGGAAGCTGGCCTGGATCCGGTGACCCATGTTGATCGAGATCTGGAGCTCGTGCGATTGCCGCGCGTCTTCCAGAAGCTGCGCGCGTTCGAGCGCGGTGGCTGCGTGCAGAGCGAACGCCTGCACGAGCTGCTCGTCAAATGCGTCGAAACATCCGTCATTCTTGTTGAGAAGCTGCAGCACGCCGATGAGCCGGTCGTCATGCACCGAGATGAGCGGGGCGGCCAGGATGTTCTTGGTCTGGAAGCCGGTCTTCCGATCGATCGACGAATTCCAGCGCTCATCGGATTGCGGGTCGCGGATGTTCGCCACTTCCCTTTGCCGCGCCACCCACCCGGTGACGCCGCTCTCGACCGGTGTGCGGATTTCCGCGATCTCGAGCTCGGTGGCCACGTGGGTCCGGAGCGTCTGTTTCGCCTCGTCGTACAAATAGAGGCTCGCCCGTTCGCAACGGAGCGCTTCGCATACGCGGGATGTCACGGTTTCGAGAATGCGGTCCAGATCGTGCAGCGCCGCCAGCTCGCAGGTCACCTCGACGAGCTTCATCGAGCCGCTCAGCTGCTTCTGCATGGTATCGGCGTCGAGAAGCTCACCGGTCATCGTTGGCCCGTCCCGCGAAGTGAAACGCGTGAAGTGCGGTCGGCCGGATGAGGTTGTCGAACGACGTCCGTCGAAAAAGCCGACTCGTCCAAAATAGCCGTTCGAGTGCTGATTATCCAACCCCGGAATCAGATCGGATTCTGGCGTCGATCCATTCCGGATCGACGAAGCGGCGGAGAATCCAGCGGAGCGCATGGGCGATCTGCGGATTCGCCGTCTCCCCGGCGGAGGGGTCGAGCGGTTCGTTCCAATGAAATCCGCTGAGTTCGAGTCGGCAGGGCCACTTTTCCTTGCGGCCGGTGTCGTTGAGCCGTTCCTGAACGCGCCTGGCCCAGACGATTCCGAACTGGTCCCGGAAGTCGTTCCAGACCCGGTCGAACCCGGCGGGGTGCGACTGGCCGCGGGCCGCGAAGCGCGCCGACCAGATTGCGGCGCTCAACAGCAGGAGGGCGATCGAACGGAGTGATGCCGCGTCGCCTCCCGCTCCGCCAACCGGAACGAGCAACAGAATCATCGCGACCGCAGCCAGAAGAGCAGCCAGGGTGAAGCGGGTTCCGAGGTAGTTCCCGAGCCCCATCACAATGACAAGCCCATGCCCGATGAGCCACGGCGTTTCGATGGAAAGGGGAGTGACCGTCAGATCGGAGTTCCATGCGGTCACGGCGGGTGAGCCGAGGACGAACAGGAGCGGGAGGAGCACGAAGAAGTTCCAGACGCGCGAGCCGGGGCGCTTCGCTCCGAGGACGGCGACGGGCGGGCAAAGGGAAATGACGGACACGAAATACCAGGCCTGGTCGGCGAGGGGATGATTCGCCAGCTTCGCCCCGAGGAACAGGAGGGCCGCGGCGCACCAGGCGATGAGTGCAGCCAGGCTCCAGGTCCACGCGGTCGTCAGTGTTGTGTGTCGCACCGCAGAGCGCGCCCGGATCACGACCGGCAGCGTCGATACGACTGCCGCCACCGCGAGAATCTGAAGCGCCGCTGTCATCGTAACTGCATATCCTCACGTGCTTTGAACGGAACGATCGGTGGTCATCAGTCTGCCTGATAACCGTCACGTCCGCTACCATCCCCTGACTTCAGGCTCGGCAATAGGTCCGGAGCAATTTATTTGAGACTTTCAGTTTGCCAATGTCGAAAATCTTCTCAGCGTTACCCAAAGTACCCAGTGAAGTCAAACTCGCGCTCATCGCCGGTACAGACCGGTGGTAACCAGCCGGAGTGACTCACGTTCTTCCCCCGGAATCAACGTCAACGAGGAGAATTGAGATGAAATGGCTTTCTTTGACCGCGGCGCTCGTTCTGTGTAGCGCCACCGTGAATTCGGCTGACGCCGGCCTGTTCGGCTGCCTCCACAAGAAGAGCTGCTGCGAGAAGAGCTGCTGTGCGCCTGAGCCTTCGTGCTGTGCGCCGGCCCCGTCTTGCTGCGCTCCGGCTCCTTCCTGCTGTGCGCCTGCTCCGACCTGTGCGGCTCCGGCTGCTCCTTCGTGCTGTGCGCCGGCTGCTCCGACCTGTGCCGCTCCGGCTGCTCCTTCGTGCTGTGCGCCGGCTGCTCCGTCGTGCTGCGCTCCGGCCCCGACCTGCTGCGAGCAGAGCTGTGGCTGCAAGAAGGAATGCTTCCTCAAGCGCCTTCTGCACCGTCACCGCAACAACGGCTGCTGCCAGCAGAGCTGCTGCGAACAGCAGAGCTGTGGCTGCAAGAAGGAGTGCTTCATCAAGCGCTTCCTCAACAAGCACCGCCACAACGACTGCTGCCAGCCGAGCTGCTGTGCGCCGGCTCCGTCTTGCGGATGCGGTGGCTAATCCTGTCGGATCATGGAGACACGAGCCGGCCGGGTTGCGGCCGGCTCGTCACGGAATCTTCGACGGACCTCTGAACTGAAGCAAAACGACGGTCGTCACCCAGCGACGTCGAAACTCCGGCTCACCACCGTTGAAACACCTCAAACGCGTTTCCCGCTGCCGAGAAGCAAAAAACACTGAGTCGTTGGCCGATTCCGGCAATACGCTCAAATACATGCTCGGCAAAAGAACGTGAGGTCATGTGCCCGGGAGAGAGCAACGCTTTCTCCCGGGCACACTCCGTTTGTGGGGGAGGAAATGAGGAGGTAGGAATCAGGAGGCAGGGGATAGGGAGGAAACTCAAGCCGACGGCCTGCCGTCGGTTCCATCCTGCGAAACGTGCTGCGACGAGCCGCTCAGTTCGATTTCGATTCCACCCGCGATGCTCGATACCACGTTGTAAAGCGATCCCAGAAGTAATCCGCTAACAAATCCGCCGCCACCGTAAAAAAGCGGCGCCGCGATGATTGCACCGAACCCGAAAAAAATCTGCGGCGTCCCTTTCTCCTCACCAATCACACTGGCTGCTGCCACAAAGATTCCGATGAAAACTCCCAATGCCGCGTAGATGAGCGCCGTCACTTTTGCGAGAGACAGAACACCAACTCGACGAATTTGCATGGCTTACGCCCCTTCGCGTCTGGTCGACCGGTCCGGTTCCAGTCGAGACCCGGAACTCGGTCCGACGGCGAAGCCGTCGGCTTGGATTTCCCTAACCCCGACTTCCTAGATCCTAGCCCCTACGTCCTAAATCCTAACCCCTCGCTTCCTCACCCTGGCAGCATCACGCGGCCGCCGCTGGCGACGACTGTCTGGCCGGTCATGAAGCTTGACTCGTCGCTCAACAGGAAGCGGATGACCGATGCGATCTCTTCCGGCTGGCCGATGCGTCCCATCGGCGTCTGCGCAATGATGTTCTTGTGCGCTTCATCGGAAAGGACGTGGGCCATTTCCGTCTCGACGAGTCCGGGGCACATGCAGTTGACGCGGATGTTGTGCTTCGCCCAGGCTTGGGCAACGCAGCGCGTGAAGGCGATCACCGCCGCCTTCGACGACGAATAATGCACCTGGTTCTCGCGTTCGCGCAGCGCGGCAATGGACGAGATGGTGACGATCCGCCCGAACTTGCGGGCGATCATTTCATCCTTCACCGCGTAGACCATGTTGTAGGTGCCGTCGAGATTGACGTTCATCGTCTTCTTCCACGACTCCCACGTCACGTCCGTCGCGGGCTCGACGACGCTGTACGCTGCGCAGTGCACCAGCATGTCGATCGGCCCGAAGGCCTCGCGCGCCGCACCGACAATCCGCTGCGCATCCTCGGGCTGCGAGACGTCGCCGCTCACCGCCGCGCACTTTCCTCCCGCGTCGTGAATTTCGGCGATGAGCGAATCGGCTTCCGCTTTCCGCGAAAGGTAATTCACTGTGACGCGGGCCCCCTCTTCCGCCAGACGTTTGGCTGTCGCGCGGCCGATCCCGCGCGTCCCTCCGGTAATCAGCACGTTCCGCCCCGCAAAATCCCGGCTCGACATCACGACCACTCCACCAGACACGGTTTCAAGGAACGACGCACACGCGTCCAGAGTATCGGAGCCGAAATTGCGACACAATCACCGCCGTCGCATCGCATCAAGCCGGCCGACCTCCCCGGGCGCAGAGGGCAAATGAAAAAAGCACAGACAGGAATGTCTGTGCTTCGGGTCGTTCACCGCGTCTTGATCAGACGGATGCGACTTGCGGGACAACCGGCGTCACGGCCTGCGATCCGGTTTCCGCGAAATACTGGTTGAGCATCACCGAGGCAATGTCGGCTGTCGTCAGATCGACCGAGACGAGTGCGCGGCTGAGGAGCACCGGATCCTCGGACTGCTGTGCCAGGAGCACCGCGAGCTGATCTTCCGAGATGTAGCCCTGCTGCATTGCGATCTGGCCGAAGCGATCGCCGGTCTGCTGTTGAATCTGCCGAATCCGGCTGATCTGCGGCTGGTTGAGCAGACCTTGCTGCTGCGCGATTTCGCCAATGCGAAGCCGCGGCGGCTGGCAGTTGAGCACCGCTTTGGAAACGGCGGCGATATCGAAGTAACCCCGCTTCACGAGCCAGCGACTGAAACGGTATTCGAGCGAAAGCTGCGCCAGGCGTCGTTCGCCCTCGTTGAGAAGCGACTTGAAGCGAACCTGGTTGCGGCCCCCTTGCTTCGCCTGATACATCGATTCATCGGCCGCAGCAATCAGCTGGCTGCCGAAATCGGTTGCTTTCCGCTCCGGAATTCCGATGGCGGCGCCGACGCTGATCGTTACAGGAACACGCGTCTCGCCGAAGAAGATTTCGAGCGATTCGACCCGTTCCCGGAGTCTCTCGGCCAGTTTCTGAAGTCCCTTTTCGGTCGGCTGGCGCACGACGACGACGAACTCCTCGCCTCCGTAGCGTGCGACAATGTCCGACTTGCGAACGGTTTCCGAGTAAGCCGCGGCGACCTGCTGCAGCACCTGGTCGCCGAACGGGTGGCCGTAGGTATCGTTGAGCGTTTTGAACTTGTCGATGTCGGCAAAGACGATTCCGATCGCTTCGGAAGAGCGACTGCAGGCATGGACCGCGGTCGCGAGCGCTTCGTCGAAGAAATGGCGGTTGTAAACAAGCGTCAGCGGATCATGGAGCGCCTGCCTCTGGAGCTGCACGTTCTTCGAAGCCAGCTCGATGTTTTCCCGCTCCGCGACCTCGCGCTGGGCGACAGCCTGCGTGCTGGCGACGTGCTCGCGCAATGCAAGCTGCGCCAGCTGTTCGTTGGCCATGGCCATCAGTTCGCTCGGCTCGCCGAGTTCGTCGAAATTGACGGCGAAGAGGTCTCCCGCCTGTTCCATGCGCGACCGCGTGTTCGCGAGGAACTCTTCGGTCTCCTGCGGGCAGAAGTCGAAGAATTCGGCTCCGAGTTTCTGCAGTCGGTCGAGCGCCTGGCCTTTGTTCGTTGTGCAGAAGTATTCGCCGGCTGCGGCCGCGAGGGCCACCGTTCGCACCAGTCCGTACTCGCCCGTGCTCTCCAGTGCGGCGAACTCCGCGAGGTCGGCGTGATGCATCCGGACCGCTTGTACCAGTGCGGCCGGCAGCTTCCAGTTTTCCATCAGCTTCGAGCCGATCTCGACGTGATTGACGCCGAGCATCCTGGTCTCGAACTCGATGAGCGGACCTTGTTCCTGATTGGCCGCCTCGATGACCGGCTGGTAATCGCGCGGGACGGTCTTGAGCATCGCCAGGCGTCCAAGGTCGGCGAGGAGCCCGGCGAGGAAGAATTCGCACTCGAGCCCCTTGCCGCTGTACTTCGAGAGAATCTCGGCGGCGGAGGCCTGAACGATCGACTGCTTCCAGTAGCTGTTGTAGTGCCCGGCCATCGGCCCGGTGGTCATGGCCGCTTCCACGAGCGAGAAGCTGAGCGCGAGCGAAGTGACGACCGTGGTTCCCAGGAGCGGAACAGCGCGATCGATCGACGTGACCTGCGATTTGAATCCGAAGAAGGACGAGTTCGTCGATTTCAGAATCTTCGCGGAGAGCGCCGGATCGCTCTTGAGGACTTCAATGACGTCGCGGATTTCCGCTTCGGGATCCCGGGAAAGATCAAGCAGGCGGACCGCGACGGTCGGCAACGTCGGGAGCTGCGATGAATTCCAGATTTTCTGGGGATCAACCATTGCGGAAGCTCATCCGTGCGAGGTTCAGATGTTGCAGCCAATCCACTTCTCAAGCTTGTCGCGAAGCGCATCGGGCGTAAACGGCTTGACCAGGTAGTCGGAGCAGCCGGCCTGAATGGCGGCGAGCACGCGGGCCCGTTCCGCTTCGGTGGTGATCATGATGAACGGAATCTGCGTGTTCTGCTTGCGGACTTCCTGGAGGAACGCGAGGCCGTCCATGTTCGGCATGTTCCAGTCGCTGAGGATGATATCGAACGACTGCTTGCCGAAATGCTCAAGAGCGTTGCATCCATCTTCCGCCTCGACGACGTCCTCGACGCCCAGTTTATTGAGACAACGCTTTTGAATCGTGCGCATCGTGCCCGAATCGTCAACCAGAAGCACTTTCATCGCAATGTTCTCCGCAATGTAAGAATCAATTCAGCCCGCTGAAGCCAACGAGAATCGCGAATTCCCCGATCTCCGAGTCGAATTGAATGCAAATAGGCCGCACGTTCGACGGGAAGTGAACTTCGTGGTCTTTGCCGGATACGACGTTGGGAATGCTGATCGACAGCTGCAACCGCTCCATCTGCGCTTTCGCCGAACCGGCGATCATGTTCGTCAGCTCGCCGACCGCGTCGCAAACTTCGGTGTTGATCGAAGTCGCTTCGATTCCGACCATGCGGCTCAGGACCTGCAGGGCCGCGCGATGCGACAGGCTCACGACGATCGTCCCGGCCGCCTTCCCGGAGATTCCGATGACGGCGCTCAGCTCGTAGAGCGGCGATCGGTCGTCCTTGAGCGCCAGGCCGGTCCGTGTCGGCGTACAGTTGAGCATCGTCTCGAAGACCGTCCGTGTCGCGCTGATGACCGGATTGATGTATTCCGCCGTCATCGCCGAACTTTGTGCAACCGCCGTCGACATTTTGTGTTCCTTGAACTCACCGGAAAACTGCCGCACCGGTCGCGGCACGTTGCGAGTATAGGACAGGAACTTCGAAGGCAAGCGGGGGAATGGCACACCCCATCCGATTCCGGGTTCCGGCTGGAACGTCTGTACCGATTCCCTTGAAAGTGCAGTCGTCCCAGACGGAACCAAAACACCGGACCGGACCATGTGGAAGTGAATTCACCCCGGCTCGCGGCGTCAAATTCGACTTAAGCTCGCGCGCTGACGAGGTCACTGCCCCAGCGCGGCCGGAGTCAGTATTCGCCCGGGAGTGGAAGTCCTTGGGTGGGACTCCTCATGGAACTCACATCCGTTTCATCGGGGCATCGGGTTTGAGGTGTTTACCTCACGAGTGCGAAAGTGTCTACCATTTCCGGCAGTCCACCTTGTGAATCTCCGATCGTAATGATGTAATTCCCTGCGCCATCTCATGTTTCGACAGTCATTTCACGTTTCGATAATTGAAGCAGTCGAAGAATCTTTTTCACGTCAGGACTTCGGCGAGCGCATTGTGATGAGAACCCCGGCCGCGGAAACGCCGTGAGCGTCCCGGCCCAGCTGATCGAGGTTGACGTCACCGTCTGTCGCCGACGACTGATCCAAGCGGGCCCACATCCAATTACGGTGTGATATGCAAAACGCTGGACGAGACCTGGCAACCGGTCTAACCGCAGCCGTGCGATTACGAGGTTTGAACCCAGTCGCGGACCTTCGGGGGATTGACGAAAAAACATCGAGCGACACCCCTCGATATGGATCATCGCCCCCTGCCGTAAAAAGGTCTCCTGAGG